>NZ_CALWMU010000059.1:0-11662 GCF_944382095.1 Candidatus Acetatifactor stercoripullorum | reverse complement strand
ATGGGGAAGTGGAAATGAGTGAAAGACTAAAATCTACTTTTACCTATTCAAAGTGGAAATAAACTTTTCACTTCAGGCTGCAGAATATGAATCTGACAAAGGACGGTTTGTATTTGCTTCTGCATCCTTTTCGTGTTACAATGTCAGGTAATTGCGAAACTCGCTGACAAAGTCACGAACCTGGTCATAATAACCAAAAACGGGTTCCGAAGCAGTGGCTAGTCACCCTTATTTTGGTTATTACGCCCAGGTTCTGATACCATGGAGTGGGTCTCGCAATTACCTATTACAATGTCCGGGAAAATTAAATTTGTGAAGCTTCGGAATGGAGATTAAGATGGAAAAATGGCTGGTGGCTGCCAAAAGGGCAGATTTTGACAAGTGGGCCAGGGATTTTCACATCAGTCCTGTAACGGCCAGAATTCTGCGAAACAGAGGCCTGACTGATGAGGAACAGATTGACATGTTTTTGCATGGAACCCTTAAGGACTGTCATTCTCCCTGGCTTTTAAAGGATATGGAAAAGGCGGTGCAGGCTCTCTTGGAAGCGGCTGCCGGGGGCACTGCCATACGTGTGATCGGTGATTATGATGTGGATGGAATCTGTTCCTCTTATATTCTCACCAAGGGGCTGCAGATACTGGGGGCAAAGGTAGATACCGCCATTCCCCACCGGGTTCATGATGGGTATGGTTTAAATGAGCATTTGATCCGGCTGGCAAAACAGGATGGCGTCCAAATGATTGTGACCTGTGACAATGGGATAGCGGCGGCGCCTCAGATTAAACTGGCGAAAGAGCTGGGAATCCAGGTGATTGTGACAGACCACCATGAGGTTCCCTTTCTTCAGGAGGATGGGCGCAAAAAGGAGCTTCTTCCTCAGGCCCTGGCGGTGGTGGACCCCAAGAGAGAGGAGTGCGTCTATCCCTTTTCTGGCATCTGCGGAGCTGTGGTGGCCTACAAGCTGATGAAAGCCTTATCTGAGAGGGTGGACAGTGAAGCGCTTTTAGATGCCATGGAGGAGTTTTTGGAATTTGCAGCGCTTGCCACGGTGTGCGATGTGATGGAGCTTAAGGATGAAAACCGGATTCTGGTAAAAGAGGGACTTAAGAGAATGCGCCAGACAAGGAATCCGGGCCTGAGAGCGCTGATAGAGGTAAACGGCATTCTGCCCCAAAAGCTGTCCGCATATCATCTGGGATTTGTGGTGGGGCCCTGCTTAAATGCTACCGGCAGGCTGGACACGGCAAAAAGAGCGCTGGAGCTTTTGCAGAGTAAAGAAAAGACGGAGGCTATGAGCGCCGCCAGGGAATTGAAGGAATTAAATGACAGCAGGAAAAATCTCACCCTCAAGGGGGTGGAGGAGGCTGAAAGATATATTGAAGAAAGAGGAATCCACAAGGACAAAGTGATGGTGATCTATCTGCCCAAGGTGCATGAAAGTCTGGCCGGAATCATTGCGGGACGGATTCGGGAAAAATATTACAGGCCGGTATTTCTACTCACCAGGGGGGAAGAGGGCGTGAAAGGCTCCGGCCGGTCCATAGAGGCTTATCACATGTATGATGCCATGACAGAGGTGAAGGAGCTTTTCACAAAATTTGGCGGACACAAGCTTGCGGCAGGATTTTCCATGCGGGAGGAGGATATTGAGCCGCTGCGCCAGGCGCTGAATGAAAAAAGCGGTCTGGGGGAGGAGGATTTGATTCCCCGGGTACATATTGATGTGCCCATGCCCTTAGCCTATGCAGATGAAGCCCTGGCAGAGCAGCTGGAGCTGTTAGAGCCCTTCGGGGTGGGAAATCCCAAGCCCTTATTTGCCCAAAAGGACCTGATCTTTTTGTCCGGCTATAAAATGGGAGAGAACAAAACCTGTGCCAGATACCGGGTGAAAACCCCGGAGGGGAAAAGCTTTCCGCTGGTATTTTTTGGAGATCTTCTGCAGTTTGACTCCTTTTTGGAGGAAAAATACGGCCCTGGCGCAAAGGAGGCTCTTTATTGTGGAAATGCTTCCTTAAGCGTGTCCGTGGCTTATCAGCTAGGCATAAATGTCTATCGAGGGAAAAAGGAAATGCAGTTTATTATGCAGCATTACTGCTGATCAGGAAAGGATAGAGAGATATGATACTGACTGTTACTTTAAATCCGGCCGTGGACAAAACCTGCCAGATTGCCAGGCTTCTGCCGGGGGAGGTGAACCGTCTGGAAAAAACCTTCAGCGTGGCGGGAGGGAAAGGAATCAACGTAACCAAGATACTCAGGCAGTTTCATCTTCCGGCGGCCGCCATGGGATTTCTGGGAGGCTACACCGGAAGAATGATAGAGGACGCCGTTATGGAGCTGGGAGCGGAATGTCATTTTACGAGAATTCAGGGAGAAACCAGGACCAATGTGAACCTTTTGGGGGCGGACGGCTATGTGACGGAGCTGCTCGAGCCGGGGCCTGAGATTTCCAAAGAGGAGCTTGCAAATTTTAAAAAGGAATTTGAATATTGCCTGGAGCAGTCCTCCCTTGTGGTGCTCTCCGGCAGTGTGCCGAAGGGAGTGCCCGCAGACATTTACGGAGAGCTGGCTGCACGCTGCAGAGCGGAAGGCAGAAGGGTGATATTGGACACCTCGGGGGAGCTTTTGCGGGAAGGTGTGAAGGAAAAGCCCTATATGATAAAGCCCAATAAGAGAGAGCTGGAATTTCTGGCGGGCTGCAGGCTGCCGGACCAAGAAGCGGTGGAAGAGGAGGCAAAAAGGCTGGCGGAGCAAGGCGTTTGCAAGGTGGTGGTGTCCATGGGAAGCAGGGGAATTCTCTATGTGGATCGGGAACAGACCATTTTTGAACCGGCAAAGGATGTGAAGGTTTTAAATACAGTGGGCTGCGGCGACAGTGTGGTGGCTTCTATGGCCATGAGCGAGCAGGCCGGGGAGGAGCCTTCCATGGCATTAAAAAAGGCGGCGGCGCTTTCTGCTGCCAATGCGGTGACCCGCGAAAGCGGGAAGATTCCTATGGACGTGTATTTGGAGCTGTTATAGGCTGTTTAGATTTATTTTATGGTTTTCTCACATTTTAAACACAGAATAGACACAATTTTCTTTTATTGTATATTACAGATAGTTGATGAACTCACTATCTCCCCCCCTCATAAGAAAAGCGAAAGGGCTCCGGCTTGCCGGGGCCCTTTCACTTTGCGGGTGCGCTTTGCAGCGTGCCTTGTGACAGCGGACATTTTACAGGCGCCCGCTGTTTTTCAATTAATTTATATTTTTTTAGATTTTCATTATAGAATGGACACACTTTAGACACAATTATCTTTTATTCTGTATTACAGATAGTTGATGAACTCACTATCTCCCCCCCTCATAAGAAAATGTAAAGAAGCTCCGGCGGTGCCGGGGCTTCTTTACATTTTAGGGGTGGTAGAATCCGGCAAAATGGAGTAAAATATAAAAGTATATTTTGTGTGCAGAGATTGTGCGGAAAGGCTGGTAGGGAAAATGGAGCTGAAAAAGCTGCTTGAAGGAATCCAATACGAATGTGTGCAGGGAGACGTACAGAGGGAAGTGACAGAGGTGGTTTATGATTCCAGAAAAATAAGCGCCGGCTGTCTTTTTATCTGCATAGAGGGAGCAAATTTTGACGGACATGACTTCGGCGCAGAGGCCCTCTTACGGGGAGCGGCGGCTTTGGTGGTATCCAAGGATATTCCAGGGCTGGAAAATTCGGATGCGGTGGTAATTCGGGTGGAGGATACCCGGTATGCCATGGCATTTATTTCTGCGGCGTATTTTGGGCATCCGGCAGATCGGCTGAAGGTGATCGGCATTACTGGAACCAAGGGAAAGACCACCACCACATATCTGGTGAAATCCATTCTGGAGCACGCAGGCTACAAGGTGGGACTTGTGGGCACCATTGAGACTATTATAGGAGATACTCATATCCATGCGGAAAACACCACGCCGGAATCCTATCTGCTGCAGGAGTATTTTGCCAGAATGGTGAAAGAGGGACTGGACACCGTGGTCATGGAGGTGTCCTCTCAGGCGCTGATGCTTCACAGGACCCAGGGGTTTGTGTTTGATTATGGTATTTTTACCAACTTAGAGCCGGATCACATCGGACCTAACGAGCATGCAAGCTTTGAGGACTATCTGGCCTGCAAGAGGCTTTTGTTCAGACAGTGTAAAGTAGGGATTGTAAACGGGGACGACAGTCATTGGCAGCAGGTGGTGGAGGGGCATACCTGCGTTCTGGAAAGCTATGGAATGGGAGAGGAGTGTATGCTCCGGGCAGAGAATCTAAAGCTTTTGCATAAGCCGGGGGAGCTGGGAGTTACCTTCCAGATCCGGGGGCTTATGGATTTTCAGGTGGAGGTTCCCACCCCCGGCCAGTTCAGCGTATACAATGCCCTGGCGGCTGTTGCCATCTGCCGTCACTTTCAGGTGGAGAAGGAGGATATCAGGGAAGCCCTGCTGGCCGCAAGGGTCAAGGGCCGTATTGAGATGGTGAAGGTTTCGGATCAGTTCACCCTGTTAATTGATTATGCCCATAACGCTATGGCCCTGGAGAGCCTTTTAACCACGCTGCGGGAATATAATCCCCACCGTTTGATCTGTCTGTTTGGCTGCGGAGGGAACCGTTCCAGACAGCGGCGCTTTGAGATGGGGGAGGTCAGCGGCAGGCTGGCGGATCTGACCATTATTACTTCGGATAATCCCAGGTATGAGGAGCCCCAGGCCATCATAGAGGATATCAAGACGGGCATGGCTAAGACCAATGGGAAGTATGTGGAGATCTGCGACAGAAAGGAGGCCATTGCCTATGCCATAGCCCACGGTGAACCGGGGGATATTATCGTGCTGGCAGGAAAGGGGCATGAGGATTACCAGGAGATCAAGGGCGTAAAATATCCTATGGATGAGAGGGATCTGATTGCGGATATTCTGGCAGGCCGTTAAAGAACGGAGGAGAAATGACGAAAGAGCAGTATGCGGATGTGATTGTGGATATTTCCCATGAAAAGCTTGACAGACCCTTTCAGTACCGGGTTCCGGAAAAGCTTTTGGGAGCTCTTGCGCCGGGTATGTGTGTGGCGGTTCCCTTCGGAAAGGGAAACAGGCTGATCAACGGTTACGTGCTTTCCTTGAGCGGAGACTGTAGATTTGATCCCGGGAAAATCAAGGATATTGCGGGAATCGTAAAGGGCGGCGTGGCGGCCCAGGATAAGATGATTCTTCTGGCGGACTGGATGCGGCGAAACTACGGTTCTACCATGATACAGGCCCTTAAGACGGTGCTTCCGGCAAAGAAAACGGTGGGGCGTTTAGAGCATAAATATCTGGTGCGTCTCCTTGGCAGGGAAGAAATATTGTCTCTTCTGGGGGAGAGCATCCGTAAAAAGCAGACAGCTAAGGAAAGACTTTTGCGGGAGCTGGCAGAACGGGAGGAGATACCCTACGGGGAGGCTGTGGGAAGCCTGGGAGTATCGCCCTCCACCATAAGCAGTCTGGAAAAGGCGGGAGCAATCCGGGTGGAAAGCCAGAGACTGTTTCGCAATCCGGTAAAGCTCACCAGACCCAAAACGCAGCTTCCGGCCCTGAGCGCCGGGCAGCAGCAGATTGTGGATCAGGTGATCTCGGATTTTGACAAGGGAGAGAGGGGCACCTATCTGGTACATGGAATCACAGGAAGCGGAAAGACGGAAGTGTATATGCAGTTGATTGGGGAAATGCTTAAGAGAGGAAGGCAGGCCATTGTGCTGATTCCGGAAATCGCATTGACCTATCAGACACTGCTTCGTTTTTTTACCCGGTTTGGAGACCGGGTGAGCGTATTGAATTCCACCTTGTCCCTGGGGGAAAAATATGATCAGTGCGAGCGGGCTAAAAACGGGGAGATCGATGTGATCATCGGTCCCCGTTCCGCCCTGTTTACGCCTTTCCCTAACATTGGTCTGATTGTGATCGATGAGGAGCATGAAAGCAGCTACAAAAGCGAAAGCTCACCCAAATATCATGCCAGAGAGACCGCCATTGAGGTGGCCAGGCTTCATGGGGCCAGTGTAGTGCTTGGTTCGGCTACGCCCTCTTTAGAGGCATATTATCGTGCCAGGAAAGGGGAGTACGGGCTTTTTACCTTAAAGGAGAGACTGACGGGCGGGGCCCTTCCCCAGATTCATACGGTGGATTTGCGAAAGGAGCTTAAGGAGGGAAACCGCTCCATTTTCAGCAGAAAGCTCCAGACGCTTCTGGCCGGAGGCCTTGAGAGGGGTGAGCAGAGCATTCTCTTCTTAAACAGGAGAGGCTATGCGGGATTTGTGTCCTGCAGGGCCTGTGGATATGTGATGAAATGCCCTCACTGTGACGTGTCTTTGTCGGAGCATAAAAACGGTCTGCTGATCTGCCATTACTGCGGCTTTCAGAGACCGAAGCCTGCAGGCTGTCCCCAGTGCGGCTCTAAATATATCATGGGCTTTCGGGCGGGCACCCAGCAGATCGAAGAGAAACTAAAGGAGCTGTTTCCTGGGGTGCGGACGCTGCGCATGGATGGGGATACCACGAAAACAAAGGACAGCTATGAGAAAATTTTGTCGGCCTTTGCTGCCGGGGAGGCGGATGTGCTCATCGGAACCCAGATGATTGTAAAGGGCCATGATTTTCCAAGGGTGACGCTGGTGGGAATTCTGGCGGCGGATTTGTCCCTGGGCGCGGCGGATTACAGAGCCGGGGAGCGCACCTTTCAGCTGCTCACCCAGGCTGCCGGGAGAGCGGGCAGGGGGACGCTTCCCGGACAGGTGGTAATCCAGACCTATCAGCCGGAGCATTACGCCATACAAAGGGCGGCGGCCCAGGACTATGAGGGCTTTTACCAGGAGGAAATTCTTTACAGGGAGCTGATGGGATATCCTCCTGTATGCCACATGCTGGCGGTGCAGATTTTTTCCAGAGAGGAAGAGGGAGGAAAGAAGCTGGCCGGGCAGCTGGCACAATGGGCCGGGGGGCTTGGATGGGAGCAGGATTCCAAAGAGAAGGGGATGGGGCTTCGCATCATTGGGCCTGCCCCTGGGGCAATCGGAAGAATTAATGATATTTTTAGATTTGTTTTCTATGTGAAACATGAAAATTATGATAAACTGGTACAGATAAAGGATTTGCTGGAAGAAAAGCTGGAAACATGCCGACCGCTGCGGGAGAGTGTGCAGTTTGACTTTGATCCGGTGAATGTGCTGTAGGCGGACTGCCAAAGCTTGGAAAGGGAGGATAAGATGGCCATCAGGAATATCAGAGAAATGGGAGATGAGGTTCTCTCAAAAAGATGCAAGGAAGTGACTCAGATGACGCCCCGTGTCAGGGAGCTCATTGAGGATATGCTGGAAACCATGTATGAGGCGAATGGCGTGGGGCTTGCGGCGCCCCAGGTGGGAATATTAAAACGAATCGTTGTGATCGACGTGACGGGGGAGGACTCGCATATTCTCATTAACCCCAGAATTGTGGAGAGCAGCGGAGAGCAGACTGGACATGAGGGATGCTTGAGCGTTCCCGGAAAATATGGCATTGTGACCAGGCCAAGCTATGTGAAGGCTGTGGCGCTGGATGTGAATATGAAGGAGTTTGAGCTGGAGGGAACGGAGCTTTTGGCCAGGGCTATCTGCCATGAGCTGGATCATCTGGACGGACATCTCTATGTGGAGAAGGCCCAGGGCGGCCTTCGGGATGTAGGGGATGAAGAGGAAGAAGAGGAAGAGATATAAGGAGCGGCACAATGAAGATTGTTTTTATGGGAACGCCGGATTTTGCGGCGCAGGCGCTGGAGGCGCTGATAGAGGCCGGACATGAGGTGGCGGCGGTTGTGACGCAGCCGGATAAGCCCAGGGGAAGAAGCGGAGAGCTTAAATTTTCGCCGGTAAAGGAGTGTGCGCTGCGCCATGGAATTTTTGTGTTTCAGCCGGAGCGGATCAAAAGACCGGAGGCGGTGGAAACCCTTAAAAGCTTTGCTGCAGATATTTTTATTGTGGCGGCCTATGGACAGATTCTTTCTCAGGAGATACTGGATATGCCGCAGTTTGGCTGTGTGAATATTCACGCTTCTCTGCTGCCTAAGTACAGAGGCGCTTCCCCCATACAGCATGCCATTATCCGGGGGGAAAAGACCACCGGAATTACAATCATGCAGATGGATGCAGGGGTGGACACGGGGGATATGCTCTATCAAAGGGAGCTTCCCATTTCCCATGAGGACACCTTTGAGACCCTTCATGACAAGCTGAAGGTGCTTGGGGGAGAGGCGGTTGTGCAGGCTCTCGACCTGCTTGAGAAGGGAGAGCTTTTTCCTAAAAAGCAGGCGGAGGAGGAAAGCTCCTACGCCCCGTTGATCGACAAAAAAATGGGCTGCATCGACTTTGGAAAATCTGCCTGTGAAATTGACAGACTGATCAGGGGTATGACGCCATGGCCCAGTGCATATACTTTTTACCATGGAAAGCAGCTGAAAATCTGGAAGGCGATTCCGAAGGGGCCGGATGGGGCGTTTCAGGGTTCAGACAGCGCGTCCCGGGAACCGGGCGGGGCGGCGTACGCTCCGGGAGAAATTGTAAAGGTGGAAAAGGATCATATCAGTGTGGCTACAGGCCAGGGATTTTTAGAGGTTTACGAGCTGCAGCTGGAAGGGAAAAAAAGAATGCAGGCCCGGGATTTTCTCCTGGGGGTGCGGATGAAGCCCGGCGAGAGGCTTGGGCAGGAATAAAGGAGTTGACGCTATGTATTACGGAATGGGATATTATGGTTTTATGTGGGACCCCACCTATTATCTTGTGATTATCGGCATGCTGCTTTGTCTGGGGGCCAGCGCCCTTGTGAACAGCACTATGCGCAAGTATGCCAGGGTGCGGAACATGAGCGGCATTACAGGGGCTGAGGCGGCCCGCCGTATTTTGAACAACGAAGGGCTGTACAATGTACAGATTGAGTGCCTGAGCAGAGGAAGCGGAGACCATTATGATCCACGCACCAACACGGTGCGCCTTTCCCAGCAGAATTATAACGGCGTGTCTGTCACCGCTGTGGGAGTGGCTGCCCACGAGTGCGGACATGCTATCCAGCACGCCAAGGGATATGCGCCCCTTTCCATCAGAAGCGCTCTGGTTCCCGTGGTGAATATCAGCAGTACCCTGGGAATTCCCCTGATTCTGCTGGGGGTGCTTCTGAGCTGGAATCAGACCCTGATTCAGATTGGCATCTGGGCCTTTGCCCTTTCTGTGCTGTTTCAGCTGGTGACCCTTCCCGTGGAGTTTAACGCCTCAAGGAGAGCGGTGCAGAAGGTGGAGCAGTACGGTCTTTTGACCTCTGTGGAAAATGCAGGCTGCAAAAAGGTGCTTACAGCGGCGGCGCTGACCTATGTGGCGTCTGCTGCGTCCTCTATCCTGCAGCTGCTTCGACTGGTGCTTTTGTTTGGCGGAAACAGAAGAAGGGACGATTGACCATGGGAGAAAACACAAGGGAGATTGTGCTTGATACCCTGCTGGAGCTTGAGAAGGGAAGAGAGTATTCCCATCGGCTTATAAAGGCGGTTTTGGATAAATACGATTACCTTGCGGCACGGGATAAGGCCTTCATCAAGCGCCTGACAGAAGGAGTTTTGGAGAGGCGTCTGGAATTTGACTATTATCTGGATCATTTTTCCTCGGTTCCGGTCAGAAAAATGAAGCCTCTGATCCGCAATCTCTTGTATCTGAGCCTCTATCAGCTGCTTTATATGGATGGCATTCCGGACAGCGCCGTGTGCAATGAGGCCTGCAGGCTGGCGGCAAAGAGAGGCTTTCAAAATCTGAAGGGCTTTGTAAATGGGGTACTTAGAAGCATAGCCCGCCAAAAGGACAGCCTGCCTCTTCCGGATCAGGAAACCCAGAGGGATTTGTATGACTCCGTAAAATATTCCATGCCCCTTGAGATTACGAGGATGTGGTTTGAGGAATACGGAATTACCGTGACAGAAAGGCTGCTTGAGGGATTGCTTAACATTCATCCGGTATCCCTGCGCTTTCGCATGGGACTTTCAGCAGAGGAGAGAGAAGGCTGGGTGGAAAGGATCAGGGAGAGCGGCGCAAGGATAAAAGAAAGCCCCTATCTGCCCTATGCGTATACAGTGGAGAACACGGAGAGCATTGCCGCGCTGCCCGGATTTTCCCAGGGGGTGTTTACCGTCCAGGATGCAAGCTCCGCTCTGGCGGTGGAGGCGGCTGGCATCGGACCAAAGGATTTTGTGGTGGACGTGTGTGCGGCGCCCGGGGGAAAAACCCTTTTGGCCGCTGAGCGGGCCAAAAGGGTGCTTGCCCGGGATGTGTCGGAGGCCAAAGAAGCGCTTATTTTGGAAAACGCAGAGCGTATGGGGGCAGAAAATATTACGGTTCAGGTGTATGATGCCACTCATACGGACGAGGCGCTTTTGGAAAAAGCGGATGTACTTTTTTTGGACGTGCCTTGTTCGGGGCTTGGCGTTTTGGGAAAAAAGCGGGATATCAAATATCATGTAACTAAAGAGAGCATGGCAGAGCTTGAAAAGCTTCAGAAACTGATATTTGAGAAAAGCTGGGGGTATGTAAAGCCGGGGGGAACCCTGGTGTACAGCACCTGCACCATACATAGAGGGGAAAATGAGGATATGGTACGTTATATTACGGAGCATTTTCCCTTTGAGCCGGAAAGCATAGAGCCCTTTCTGCCCCAGGCGATTTTGCGTCAGAGAGAACAAATCCGCCTTCAGGCAAAGGGAGGGGATTTAAAGCTGACCCAAAAGGAGGCTTCGGCCTGCATACAGCTTCTTCCCGGATACATGGAGACGGACGGATTTTTTATCGCCCGTTTCAGACGCACAAGATAAGAAAGGCATTCCCATGACAGAGAAAAAAGATATCAAATCGATGACGTTCACTGAGCTTACGAAAGAGCTGTCGGACTTTGGAGAGAAGCCATTTAGGGCCAGGCAGATGTATGACTGGATGCACAAAAAGCTTGCATCCTCTTTTGAAGAGATGACCAATCTCTCAAAGGACTTTCGGGAAAAATGCAGGGAGAGATATACCTACACCACCCTTGAGGCAGTGCGGGTGCAGGAGTCAAAGGCAGACGGCACGAAAAAATTTTTGTTCCGTCTCATGGACGGCAATCTGGTGGAAAGCGTGTGGATGCGGTACAGACACGGCAACAGCGTGTGTATTTCTTCCCAGGTGGGCTGCCGGATGGGATGCCGATTCTGCGCTTCCGCCTTAAACGGCCTAGAGCGCAGCCTGACGGCTTCGGAAATGCTGGAGCAGATTTATGCCATCACCAGGCTTACCGGGGAGCGGGTCTCCAATGTGGTGGTGATGGGCATGGGTGAGCCTCTTGACAACTATGACAATCTGGTGCGGTTTCTCAGGCTGCTGACCGATGAGAACGGCCTGAACATCGGCCAGCGCAGCGTCACGGTGTCCACCTGCGGCCTTGTGCCAGGGATGCGGCGGCTGGCCGGGGAGGGGTTACAGATTACCCTTGCCCTTTCCCTGCACGCGGCTACGGACGAAAAAAGGCGCAGTCTGATGCCTGTGGCAAATCAGTATTCCATACAGGAGCTGATGGAGGCCTGCAGCTATTATTTTGAAAAAACGGGACGAAGGATTACCTTTGAGTACAG
>NZ_CALWMU010000058.1:0-12321 GCF_944382095.1 Candidatus Acetatifactor stercoripullorum | reverse complement strand
ATTTTATCATCTTTTTCCGCAAAAGGGCTTGTTTTCAGGATTTTTTGTGCGAATTATTTTTTTCCTTTCAGAACTGTTTCCCGGCCATTGATGGTGGTTTTTGTCTCTTTTTGTAAGAAAAATACGATGAATTATTTCCCAAATCAGGTTATAAATGGATTATACTTTTAGTATGGCAGACGTTCCTTGCAGACAGCGGTGCGTCGCGCCAGGGAAAGGAGTTTTGTCATGTTTCGTATTTTTCAGGAAGAAAGGGTAATAACTGCCTGCATGCTGTCGTTTTTTGCAGTCAGCATTCTTGTGAGATTATTTTTGGGATGGGTTTACCGCAGCATGATCCGGGAGGCGGACAATATGGCGGCCACAGAAAATAAGCTGCTTAAGCAATGCAAGCTGAAATTTGCCAACTGCTATGAGCTGAACAACGGAGTGGCCAATATTCCCGTTTTTGTGGACAAGTTTTTAAACAGGCTTTCCTTCGGCCCCATATCCTTTGAGACCTTATACCATCTGTCCGGCCAGGCTATGCTTTTGTCTGTGGTATGCGCCGGGATCGGCGTATGCAAAAGCATTGTGGAGGGACGTATGCTCGGGGAGATTCTGCCCTTCTATATTGTGAGCTTTATCGGGCTGTACCTTTATTTTTCCGTATCCACTGTGATGGACATTAAAGGCAAGAAAAGAATTCTGAAGGTGAATCTGGTGGATTATCTGGAAAATCATCTTTCCGCGAGAATTGATGTGACCCAGAGGGATATGGAAATGCTCTATGGCTCCAGACAGTACAGAGGACGCTCCAGAAGACGGCGGGGGACGGTGGAGCTGATGCCCATCGGGGGACGGCTGATTCCGGAGGAGGTGCAAAGCGACGCCTCCGGTCGTCAGGAACCGGCTCCTTACCGCCAGGAGGGGACAACGTACCGTCAGGATGGGTATTCTTATCGTCAGGATACGGCTTCCTATCGTCAGGAGGCGGACTCTTGCCGCCGGGAGGACTACAGGGAGCAGGACGCTAAGGTAAGCGAGGAGGAGCTGGAGGCCCTGCTGAAGGAATTTCTTGGATAAGAGTCTTGAATTTGCTATATAACTTTGCTAGAATTGAGACAAGAAGTATATACAATTCCCATTATGTGGAGAGGAGCAAACATATGAGCAAACAGGTTTCCTTTGATTATTCCAAAGCAGCCTCCTTTATCTCGGAGGAAGAAATCGGGTACATGAAAAAGCTGGCTCTTGACGCTAAGGAGGTATTGGTCTCCAAAACCGGCGCGGGCAATGATTTTTTGGGCTGGATTGATCTCCCGGTGGATTACGACAAGACGGAATTTGAAAATATCAAACAGGCGGCAAAGCAGATACAGAGCGATTCGGAGGTGCTTTTGGTCATCGGCATCGGCGGCTCTTATCTAGGCGCAAGAGCAGCCATTGAATTTTTGGGACACAGCTTCTATAATGTGCTGGATAAGAGTGTCCGCAAGACCCCTGAAATTTATTTCTGCGGCAATTCCATCAGCTCCACTTATCTGAAGCATCTGATGGATGTGGTGGGAGACAGGGATTTTTCCATCAACATGATTTCCAAATCCGGCACCACCACCGAGCCGGCCATTGCGTTCCGGGTATTTAAGGAGAAGCTGGAGAAAAAATACGGAAAAGAGGGCGCGGCCAAGAGAATTTATGCTACCACTGATAAGGCGAAGGGAAGCTTAAAGCATCTTGCAGACGAAGAGGGCTATCAGACCTTTGTGGTTCCCGACGATGTGGGCGGAAGATTTTCCGTGCTGACTGCAGTGGGGCTTCTTCCCATTGCCGTAAGCGGCGCAGACATTGACAAGCTGATGGAGGGTGCGGCAAGTGCAAGAAAGCGTGCCCTGGAAAATGATTTTGAACAAAACGACGCCCTGCAGTATGCGGCGCTGCGGAATATCCTGCTGCGCAAGGGCAAGAGCGTGGAGATTCTGGCAAACTATGAGCCCGCTGTCCACTATGTGAGCGAGTGGTGGAAGCAGCTCTACGGCGAGAGCGAGGGAAAGGATCAGAAGGGTCTGTTTCCTGCAAGCGTGGATTTGACCACAGATCTGCACTCCATGGGACAGTTTATTCAGGACGGCTCCAGAATTATGTTTGAGACCGTGATCAATGTGGAGACCTCCAGAGAAGAGCTGATTATCGGCGAGGAGCCTGTGGATTTGGACGGGCTGAATTATCTGGCGGGCAAGAGCGTTGACTTTGTCAATAAGAGCGCCATGAATGGCACCATTCTGGCTCATACCGACGGACAGGTGCCCAACTTTGTAATCAACGTGCCTGAGGTAAATGAATTCTACCTGGGCGAGCTGTTCTACTTCTTTGAATTTGCCTGCGGCGTAAGCGGCTATCTGCTGGGAGTGAATCCCTTTAATCAGCCTGGCGTGGAGAGCTATAAGAAAAATATGTTCGCACTGCTGGGAAAACCGGGCTACGAGGCACAGAGAGAGGAGCTTTTAAAGAGGCTGTAACAGCCATAAGGCCATAAGAAGCATATTTTATAGGAAGAAAATGTCAAAGGGCTGCCGCAATGGTGCGGCGGCCCTTTTTCCATACATGCGCCGCCAGGCCCATGTTTTTAAAGTGCAGATAGGGAGAGTTAGTATGAACATTGTAATTTTAGAGAGAAACAGCGTGGGAACCGATGTTTCCGTGGACTGTTTTGAAAAACTGGGAAATGTGACCTGCTATGAAAATACAGTGACTGAAAAGGAAGCGGCAGGGCGGATTGGGGATGCGGATGTGGTGGTGGTGAACAAAGCGCCCATGAATGAGGAATCGCTTAAGAATGCTTCCAAGGTAAAGCTGATCTGTGAATTTGCCACCGGCTATGATAATTGTGATCTGGACTATTGTACCAAAAGAGGCATCAAGGTGGCTAATGTGGTGGACTATTCCACCGCCATGGTAGCCCAGCATACCTTTACGCTGGCGCTGGCCCTTCTGCAGAAGCTGTCTTATTATGACAATTATGTGAAATCCGGAGCCTACAGCGCCCAGAGCCGTTTCTCCAATTTTGATCTTCCCTTCCGCGAGCTGGATGGGAAAACCTGGGGAATTGTTGGGATGGGAAATATTGGCCGCAGAGTGGCAAAAATTGCTGCTGCCTTTGGCTGTAAGGTAATTTTTTATTCCATCACCGGAAAAAGCACCTGCACAGAATATGAGCAGGTGGATAAGAATGCGCTGCTTGCACAGAGCGATATTTTGTCCCTCCATTGTCCCTTAAGCGATTTGTCCCGTGACTTTATCGAAAAGGAGGCATTATCCAAAATGAAATCCACAGCCATTCTCATCAATGTGGCCAGAGGAGGCGTGGTGAACAACAGGGATTTGTATGAGGCTCTTGAGACAGGCCAGATCCAGGCGGCAGGTCTGGATGTGGTAGAAAAGGAGCCTTTGACGCAGGACAATCCGCTGAGCCGTATCAAGGACAGCAGCCGCCTGATTATTACTCCACATCTGGCCTGGGCCAGCGTGGAGGCCCGTACCAGATGCGTGGAGGGAGTTTATGAAAATATAAGGGCATTTTTAAATGGTGAAGAACGCAATATCGTAAATCCACAGTGATTTTCGCGCTTTATGGGAAGGATTTCCCTGTTTGCTTTTTCGTTTTTTTATGTTAAAGTAATAACAAATACAGGCTGGCGGGGATAGTCTGCATGAAAACAATGGGAACCTATGAGGAGGGTGTAACATGATAGACACACTGAGGAGCTTTACGAGAAAAAGCGGAATCATCCGCATTGTGATCGGAGCAGTGGTGATGATCGCCTGTCTGATTATCACGAAATTTGCCATTTTTGATTTGATTCTGGGACCGGTGGAGATTGATATGACGCAGGATCCGGCACAGTACGAGGGCAGATGGGCAACCATCCAGGTGCAGAATCTGCTCACCGACTATGTGGAGCATAGAACCACAACGGAGTATGAATCCGGGAGAACCACCACTTCTACCGATGGAAACAGTTACATAGCCTTTTACGCTGACGATAACTATGAGACTATGACCTCCACTTGGTATTATTTCAGCTTTTATCTGCCCCAGCGGGATCAGGAGGAGGCTTATGCCATGATTGACGACACATGGGCGTATTGGGAGGATTACTCCGGCGCGGTGGAGGCTCCTGAGCCCATGAAGATTACGGGAACCTGGGAGAAGCTGGAGGGCGACCTTTTAGACTATTATATCGAGACCCTGGAATATGATCTTGGCATAGTGGAAGATGGAGATGACATTTTTGTGGGCTATACGCTGAATACGGACAGCGTAGGCGGCGTAAAGATCAGTACCTTTGTAATATTTACCATTGTGGCTTTTGCGGCGCTGGTGTACATAATAGTACAGATTGTAAAAGTATGCAGCAATGGGTGCGCAAAAACCATCGCCCGGTATGTTCAGGAGAATCCCGGCATTTCCATGAGCCAGGTGGAAACAGATTTCGCAGCGGCGCACCAGATTGGAAAGCAAAAGGTTTGGATCGGCAGAAACTGGACTGTCTATATTACAGGAATGAAGGTACATATTTTCGCAAACAAAGATGCGGTATGGGCTTATTATTACAGAAGGACGGGCAGAGGCTCCGTCAGTGAAATGCGGGTATATATGATAGGGAAAAAGATACATCATATTCCGCTTACTGAGGCGCAGACCCAGGAGGCCATGGGCTATTATGGAGCAGAGCAGCCTCACATGGTGCTGGGATACAGCGCTGAGCTGTTAAACATGTTCAATAAGAACTTTCAGGATTTTTTGAATTTAAAGTATAATCCTGTGAGACAGCAGCAGGCGCAGGACCCCTTTAACAGCGTTTACAATAGCTGACGGGCACAGGGATTGTTTTTTATCTTTGCATCTGAATTTTAAAATCGGACGGTGGATTTCTTGACAAGCAGTCTGAAACATAGTAAGTTTATATTGTTACCGTTCTGCACACAATATTTTAGAATGAGGAAGCAAAATGATAGAAAAAATAAAAGCTCTTTGTGTGAAATATGAGGAGATTATTGCATATTTGATTGTGGGTGTGCTGACTACGCTGGTGTCCTGGGGAGCCTGCTGGATTTTTGAGGCTACACTGCTCAATCCGGATATCGGCTGGCAGAACGCGCTGATCAATACCCTGGGCTGGGTGGCTGGTGTGCTGTTTGGCTATGTGACCAACAGAAAATATGTATTTAAGAGCACCAACCCTCATATTTTAAAGGAATTTTCCCAGTTTGCGGGAGCCAGAGTATCCACCTGGATATTGGATATTGTGATCATGTATGTGACGGTAAACCTGATTCAAATGAATTACTGGATTGCCAAAATTTTTATATCCTCGGTTTTGGTTATGATCGCCAACTATGTGTTCAGCAAGGTGTTTGTATTTAAAAAGGAAAAGAAATAGGGGAATTTAGGGGGATAAATCCCCCTGGAAAAACTGAAAAATCAGAAAACGGCATGACCCGAAGGGCTATGCCGTTTTTTCAAATGTACTTATTTCAACTCTCCCAGCATATCCTCTACAAGTCTGGCGGAATGTCTGGCGGCAGCCTTCTCAAAAACAGGGTATTCCACCTGGGCGCTGTCATCTGCTTTATCTGAGATGGCGCGGATAATCACAAAGGGGATGTGGTTTAAAAAGGCGCAGTGGGCGATGGCGGCTCCCTCCATCTCTGTGCAGTCCCCCTGAAATTCTGAAATGAGACGCTCCTTTACCTCCTTTTTGGAGATAAACTGATCCCCGCTGACTACCCGGCCGATCACTGCGTGCACACCGGGATTGACTCTTTCGCAGGAGGTCTTGGCCAGTGCGGCCAGACGCTCGTCTGCTGGAAATTCTCTGGTGCCAAGCTGAGGGATTTCTCCCAGCCGGTAGCCGAAAATCACAGCGTCCACGTCATGGTAGAGAGCATCCCGGGAAATCAGGATATCGCCAATGTCCAGCGCAGCATTCAGAGAGCCTGCCACTCCTGTATTGATAATGTGTGTCACCTGGAAATCGTCTGCGAGAATCTGCACGCACACGGCGGCGTTGACCTTGCCGATACCGCTGCGGACAATGACAGCCTCAGCTCCATTAAGGGCGCCTTCAAAAAACTCCATTCCTGCCTTTTTGCGGATATTTGAAAGGGTCATCTTGGATTTTAATTCCTCAACCTCTAACTCCATTGCTCCGATAATTCCGATTTTGTTCATGTTAAAGTATCCTTTCTGTTTCTGCGTTCTAAGTATACAATATTTATGGGGAAAAGGGAAGATAAAAAAGTCTTGGAAAAAGTCATCCGGGGTGAGATAATATGTATAAAAGCATAGAATAATCTGGAGGTACAAAATGAAAATAGGAGCTTTGGAAGCAGGAGGCACTAAGATGGTATGCGCTGTGGGAAATGAGGAGGGAGAAATCCTGAAAAAAATCACTATTCCCACTGAAACGCCCCGGGAAACGATGCCGAAAATGCTTGATTTTTTTGAACAGGAGCAGGTGGAGGCTTTGGGAATTGGCTGTTTTGGCCCCATCAATCCTGTAAAGGGGACGCCCCATTACGGATATATTACATCCACGCCCAAAATCCCCTGGCAAAATTATGACATCGTGGGTGCCTTTGCCCAAAGGCTGCACTGTCCTGTAGGATTTGACACGGATGTGAATGCGGCGGCCCTGGGAGAAGCCTCCTATGGAATTACCAAAGGATTAAGAAACAGCATTTATATTACCATAGGCACCGGCGTAGGTGTGGGCGTTTTTTCAGAGGGAAGGCTTTTGCACGGCATGATGCACCCGGAGGGCGGGCACATTCTGGTAAAAAGACATCCGGATGACCCCTATGAGGGTGCCTGTCCTTTTCACAAAGATTGCTTTGAAGGGCTTGCGGCGGGACCGTCTCTGGAAAAGCGCTGGGGGGTAAAGGGAGCACAGCTTTCAGACCGCAGAGAGGTATGGGAGATCGAAAGCTATTATATAGCCCAGGCCTGCATGGACTACTGCGTGATCCTGTCGCCGGAGCGCATTGTTCTGGGAGGGGGTGTGATGAAGCAGCCCTCGCTGCTGCCCCTGGTGCGGGAAAAATTTGCAGAGATGATGGCGGGATATATTCAGACCCCGCAGGTGCAGGATGTGGAAAAATATATCGTTGCGCCCGCCCTGGATGACGAGCAGGGAGTGAAGGGCTGCATCCGCCTGGCTCTGGAGGCCGTACACAACCCTTGACAGGCAGTCTCTGTTCGTCTATAATAGCGCTTGAAAATTTTGAGTGGATTTTTCTAGATGATGTCATCACCTTTTCGCCACACAGTTATCTTTTTGATAGTTGTGTGGCTTTTTTGCGTCTGTATGGCATCAGGAGAAAATTCTGCGGGCAGAATATAATTTTGAGGAGTTTTACAGGAACGATTATGAATGAGAATTTTATGAAAGAGAGGCCGGTTCTGCCATTGCTTTTGTCCATGGCGCTTCCAATGGTATTGTCCATGCTGGTGAATTCTCTCTATAACATTGTGGACAGCTTTTTTGTTGCCCAGATAAGCGAGGACGCCATGACGGCATTGTCGCTGGTTTATCCCATTCAGAATTTTATCAATGCGGTTGGGATTGGCTTTGGTGTTGGCATCAACGCAGTGATTGCCTTTTATCTGGGGGCGGGCGATTCTTCCAGGGCGGACAGGGCGGCCTCACAGGGACTTTTGCTTGCTGTGGTTCACAGCATTGTTATGACCATCGGCTCTATTGCGGTTATGCCTGTCTTTTTGAGAAGGTTCACCTCTTCCGAGACAGTGATTGATCTTGGCCTTAGATATTCTGCCGTGGCATTTTTGTTTACGATAGTTATCGTTGCTGGGGTGACCTTTGAGAAAATTTTTCAGGCGGTGGGAAGCATGAAGGTGACGATGGTCAGCCTCATGTGTGGGTGTGTTGCGAATATTATTTTAGACCCCGTACTGATCTTCGGGCTTGGGCCGTTTCCGGAAATGGGGATGGAGGGCGCTGCGCTGGCCACAGGAATCGGGCAGTCGTTTACATTGGCCATCTATCTGGTGGTCTATTTGGTGCGCCCGAGCCGTGTCCGCATCCGCAGACAGTATCTTGCCCTTGACAGGAAAATGGTTTTGAAATTGTATTCCATCGGTATCCCTGCATCTTTGAATCTGGCGCTGCCCTCTGTTTTGATTTCTTCCTTAAATGCAATTCTCTCGTCCTACTCAGAGGTGTATATCCTAGTGCTGGGAATTTATTACAAGCTGCAGACCTTCCTATACCTTCCCGCCAATGGGATTGTCCAGGGAATGCGTCCTCTGATCGGATTTAACTATGGAGCCGGAGAGCATAAGAGAGTGAATCAGATTTATCAGATTGTTCTGTGCATGAGCGGAAGCATTATGATTCTGGGCACTGCGATCTGCCTGATCTTCCCGGGGCAGCTCATGAGCCTGTTTACGCACACGCCGGAAACAATCCGGGCCGGCGAGACAGCCCTTCGCATCATCAGCGCAGGCTTTTTGGTCTCTGCCGTCTCGGTAACCTCCTCAGGGGCGCTGGAAGGATTGGGCAAGGGGGTGCCGTCTCTGGTGATCTCCTTGTGCCGCTATGTGATAGTCATCCTCCCCGCAGCATTTCTGCTTGGCAAAATTTTCGGCCCGGTGGGTGTGTGGAACGCTTTCTGGATAACAGAAGCGGTTACAGCAGTCATCGCCTTTGGCGTTTACCGCAGTTCAACACGACCACAGAATTGACATTGCTAATATTTTATTGAGGATAAACCAGCCTCTCCTCCCCAATGCTCTGCAGAACATTTTCCAGATAGCGCTTTGCCAGATAATTTGCCATACCCAGATTCATGTCCAGATAATTGCCGCAGTCCTTGGGGGAGGCGCCGGGCACCTCATCCCGGTAGTCCCGGATAAAGGTGAACATTTCCGTGATCAGGGGCACCACGTCCCGGGAAGCGTAATCTCCGGCCAGCAGCAGATAAAAGCCGGTTCTGCAGCCCATGGGGCCAAAGTAGATGACCTTATCCTTATAGGAGGGGTGATTGCGTAAAAAGGTGGCTCCCAGATGCTCTATGGTATGCACCTCCGCAGTATTCATCACCGGCTCCTCGTTGGGGCTTGTCATTCTCAGATCAAAGGTAGTGATGGTCTCCGCGCCCACCTGATCCTTTCTGGACACATATACGCCCGGCTGCAGCTTGATATGATCTATGGTAAAGCTTGCAATCTTTTCCAAATCTGAGATCTCCTTTCCTTTTGAGGCTTGAATAGGTAATTGCGAAACTCGCTATGCTCAGTATACCCTATTCCCGGAAGAAAGAAAAGGGAAAAAAAGATAGCAGGAAAAAACGAAATATGCTATCATGAAAACAAGCATATATATTTATGGATGATCGGAGAGAAAATTTTGCACAGAATAGTAATAAACAAATTGGGGCCTATCAGCTATTGTGAATTAAAATGTTCTGATTTTCTGACTTTTACAGGATTTCAAGCATCAGGCAAGAGTACAATTGCAAAGGCAATATATTTTTTCAGAACGGTGAAGGAAGATATTTTAAATATATCTGTAAAGCAAGCAGTGGATGCTTATCAGAGTGAGAAAAGTTTGAGGCGCAGGCTGGAGGCTGTCTTACGAGAAAAATTCCTTCGAATTTTTGGTTCATCATGGGGCATGGAAAATGATATGTTTTTGGAATATTTTTATACGGACAGTGTGTATATAAAGGTCATGCTGATGAAAGAAACGGTATATTCTACGCCAAATTATGTCTGGATTGAGTTAAGTGATGAAATCAAATCTTTTTTGCGTATGCACAACAGATTTTTAAAGGCAGAATCTACAGGAATTCCAGAAATGGCAAAGGAAGCATTTAAACGTGATTTAAATAATTTTTTTGATGATAAGTTTTCTGTTGTATATATTCCTGCAGGAAGAAGCATGATCACCTTGCTGTCCAACCAATTAAGTTATATTTATTCTACAATGGAAGATTCTCAGAAACGTGCTCTTGATTACTGCACACAAGATTATCTCGAAAGAATACTGCGCCTTAAAACAGAGTTTGAATATGGAATTCGAGGTCTTCAAAGCAGGGGCGGAGGGAAAAAATCTCAGGAGGCTGTTAAAAGAGCCATACAGCTGATAGATAATATATTATGTGGAACTTACCAGTGCAATAACGGCGAAGAGCAAATTATGCTGGATAATGAAAGGTATGTGAAAATAAATTTCTCATCATCCGGACAGCAGGAGGCGGTTTGGATTTTGAATTTATTGTTTTATTATTTGGTGAAAAATGAACCTATTCTTTTCATCATTGAGGAACCGGAGTCACATCTATTTCCAGAAGCTCAAAAGTATATCACTGAACTAATAGGGCTGGTTTTCAATCAGGGGAATTCCATGTTGGTTACAACCCATAGTCCCTATGTGCTTGGTGCATTGAATAACTTATTATATGCAAACCGTATCTCCTTAATAGATGCTTCAAAAGTGGATGAAGTGATTTCAAAAATGCTTTGGCTGCAAGGCGAAAAATTTTCAGCATGGTTTGTCAAAGATGGCAAAATTGAAAACTGCATTGATGAAGAAATAGAAATGATTCAAAATCAAAAAATAGATGAGATATCAAAAGTAATTAATTCTGACTTTGATAAAATTTTTGATATACAAATAAACAACAGCTAGGTGGTGCACATATGCCGATTATAGGGTTTGACTCTCTGTGTAACGACAGGGCGAAAATTATTGTGTCTCAGGACAAGGGGCAAACGAGAAAGCACATTGCGCATAATCATTCTTCAGCAAAGGTATCCCATTACAGGGTAGACGGTGTAATAATAAAGCAAGGGAATAAGTGTGATTATTTATTGCTGAATAATGATAAGAGGACAGCCTATTTTATTGAGTTGAAAGGTTCTGATTTAGTTTGGGCAGCAAAGCAGATAGAGGCCACTCAACAGATACTGCAGAAGGATTTGGAAGCATATTCTAAGGAATACCGTATCGTTGCCAGCCGTTGCAAGACCCAGGAAATAGAAAGCGCTGAGTTTAAAAAATATCGTTTTAAATGGAAGAAAAAGCTAAAATATAAGACAGAATGTCTTGAAGAAAACATATGAAAAAATCCCTGTGGCAATTCTCGCCACAGGGATTTTTTCAAGGATTCCAGCCATCCGGCCCCTTGAGCACATTTTCTCTGGAAAAGTAATCGTCCAGCTGGGGATTTTCCAGCTGTCGGCTGAAGGGAGCTCTTTTTTCCGGGGCAGCGCCGGGGCCTTCGTTTGCATATTCCACATAGTCGCAGAGCACCTCGGCCCTTACCCGCCCCCAATTCTGCCAGCCCTCGGGACAGATGTGGGGATCCATGGTGCAGCGCACAAAGGCGGTCTTGGCAAAATCCCTCCAGGGACGGCCCAGATAGACGTTTGCGTCCTCCTCCCCGGTGAGATGGCAATGGGAAAAGACCAGACCGTATTCCTGTTCCTTTGGAGTGCTGGCGGCGGTGATGAAAGCCTTCTCTTCGCTGGAGCGTTCTCTGGAATGAATTTCACAATTCTCAAAAAAGGCTGTGTTGGGACCAAAGATAAAATCCACGTCGCCGCAGATATAGCAGTCCTTGAAATAATTGCGGATAAGGCTGTGATCCACTTTTATTTTGGAAGCGGCAAAAAAGTCGGGCAGCATCAGCTTTTTCATCTGACAGGTGATGGGCTCTCCCACAAAGAGGGTGTCCTGCCATCCTAAAAGGCGGCAGTTATAAAAGCTGAGACGGTCCGCCGCCGCATATACGGCCAGAGCCTGTCCGGCCTGACAGCCTGGTCCGGCAGTGTTCTCCACTGTAATATTTCTGACAGTAATGTCTTTTCCTGCAAAAAACAAAACGGCAGTGTTAAAAGTGCCATATTCCCCGTCTCCATCCGGACGGGGTTTTTTTGCGCCGTCTCCATATCTGAAAATCACAGCGCCGGGGTCCGGCCCCATTCCCACAATCTCCAGATTTTCCTTTCGGATAAATACCTTTTCTTCGTATATGCCGGGCTCCACACAAATGCGGACGGTTTCCGAAAGACCATCTGCAACAGAAAGCACCGCCTCCTGCAGTGTGGGAAAGGCGTTTTTTTTATTTTTTGCAACAGTAATAGTAAGCATATGTTTTCTCCTTCTTTTAAAATTTTCAGGTAATTGCGAACCCCGATTTCTGGTATCAGAAACTGGGCGTAATAACCAAAATAAGGGTGACTAGTACATCGAATAAAAATTAACTGACACAAATATCATTAGATTTTACGCCAGCCTCTACAGCTTCAGTTAC
>NZ_CALWMU010000057.1:0-14141 GCF_944382095.1 Candidatus Acetatifactor stercoripullorum | reverse complement strand
TGGAAAACTCGCATATTTACTGAAAAAATTGGAGCCTGTATGGCTCCATTTTTCATTTACAAGTGGCAAACTCGGGTCATAACACGAGTTTTACAATATCTCAACTCTTTTAAGCCCGGCAGGCATGGAAGCTTGGGGCTTCGATCTCCCCGAAGGCTCTCAGGGTCTGCCGGCGGCTTTCAGCTCCCTGCAGGCTTTCCCGGAAAGGGCCAGCACACAGATCAAATTCGGCAATGCCATAAGGGCGTTGCAGATATCCGAAAAATCCCAGACCACCTCCAGGGCGCACAGGGCTCCCACATAGGATACAAGTCCGTAAAAAAAACGGTAAAAAATACAATATCTGGTGTTTCCCACCAAAAACTCAAAGGCCTTCTCCCCCTGATAGGCCCATCCAACGATGGTGGCAAAGGCAAACAGGGTGATGCAGATGCAGATGAAGAAAGCTCCCCACTTCCCGAAGGTGGTGGCAAAGGCTGCAATGGTCAGTGCCGTTCCCGCAAGGGGCTCTCCCCGTTCATCCACCGCCCCCAAAACACCGGATGCGGCAAGGGCAAGGCCGGTGACGGAGCAGATCACAATGGTGTCCAGAAAAACCCCTGTCATGCTGATGTATCCCTGCTTTATATAATCTTTTGTGTCTGCGGCGGCGGCGCTGATGCCTGCGGCTCCCAGACCGGCCTCATTGGAAAACACCCCTCTGGAAATCCCCCATCGGAATGCCTCCATGGCGGAGACTGTGACGCTGCCAAACAGTCCCCCGCCCACCGCCTCCGGGCAAAAGGCCCCCTGCACAATCCCCGCAATTCCACCGGGTACGTTTCCTGCATGAAACAGGATCACCGTGAGGGCTCCGGCCATATAAAAGACTCCCATAACGGGAACTAACACCTGGGTCACCCGGGAAATCGTGCGTATCCCGCCAAGCACCGCCAGGATGGTCAATATGCCAATTACAAGCCCGGTTTTCGCCTCATGTACGCCAAAGGTGACCTTAATCGCCGCGGCAATGGAATTGGATTGTGTCATATTTCCCATGCCAAAGGAGGCGAGCACCGCAAATACAGCAAACAGCATCCCCAAAGCAGTAAAAAATCTGCTCCCCGGAAAAGCGTTTTTCATGGTATACATAGGGCCTCCCACGTACTCTCCGGACTGATTTTTTTCCCTGTATTTTACTGCCAGCATACTCTCCACAAGCTTTGTGGCCATTCCCGCCACGCTGGAAAGCATCATCCAAAAAAGGGCTCCCGGGCCGCCCAGAACCATAGCTGTGGCCACACCCACAATATTTCCCGTGCCGATGGTGGCCGCAAGCTCCGTCATGAGAGAAGAAAAGGAGGATATCCCCGCCTCCCTGCCTTCTTCCTTTTTTTGCTCAGAAGCCTTGTCGCGCCCTATGGCACAGAGCAGGGCAGCTTTTAAATTACGCAGAGGCAAAAAACCCAGCCTTATCATAAGATAGCAGCCCGTACCCAAAAGAAGCGCCAGCATCCCGGCCCCCCACACAATCTGATCTAACTGTTTTATGATTTTTTCCGCTCTCTCCAAACAAAAACCTCCCGCACATCCTATCTAAGTATATCTGTGCGGGAGGCAGATTATGTTATCCGTTTTACGATCCGCTTTCGACAAGCTCCGGGATCAGCTCTGCTATTTCCTTGATTTCAAAGGATATGGAGGTAAGTCCCTCCTTTTCTTCCTTTCCGCCGATGCACAGGCTCAGGGAAGTAAAATCATAAGGAAGCAGTATTTTGACAGAGAAGAAATCCAATTCCCCATCCTCCCCTGCACCAAAGTCCTCAAGAATTGTCTCCAGCCCATTCTCCGGGTCTATGCCGTAATAGTAAGCAAAAATATAACCCAGATCATAGTTGTTTGTGTATGCCACAGACAGATCGCTCTCCATTCCGTAGGCGTCCTTCGCCTCTTGCGTCAGCTCGAACCGCAGGCAGTAAATGGTATTTGTCTTTTCATCAAACAAAACCTTCACCTGAAAACCATCAGATATCTGAAGCTCACAATAATAGGTGCTCAAGGCAATCCCTTTATTCAAATCCTCATGGCAGATCAAATACCGCTTCATCTGTATGATATCATAACTGAAATAGGCAGGAAGTACTCCAAAATCCTGTAAAATCCAGATGATATCCTGCTCCAGCGCAGCGCCTGTCACCATATAGCTTTCCTGATCTGTCAAAAGCTCCGTGCCTGATACAAAAAAGGAATCTACATTTTCTGCAAAGCTTTCCAGCCTTTTGTCCACGGACATTTCGTAATCCATATTCAAATTTTCCACCGCAAGACCAGTCCTCTCCTCAGACCAGGTCCTCCCCATCCGGTAAGCATCCTCTATCTGAAAGACAAGCTGCGGAAGAAAGCAGGCGGCCGCTATCAGAAGCAAAAGAGACAGCGTGCAGACGCCATAGACAACAGGCTTTTTCATTATGCTCCTTTCCGTTATTATAAACCCTCAGCTCATTGTGAAACAGGTATTTTTTCTATTTTAACGGCGCATACCTTATATTCAGGAATTCTTGCATATTTATCCAGCGCCGCGTTTGTGAGCACATTGGCGTTCCCGTCAGGGAAGTGAAAGGGCATCCATGTTTCCCCTGGGGAAACCTTTTCCCCTACCCTGGCAATGGTCTCTATGGTTCCCCTTCTGGAGGAAACCCTTATTTTTTCCTGATCGGCAATCCCCAGCCTTGCAGCGTCCTGCGTATTCACCTCGATAAAGGAATGTCCCTCTCTCTCCATCAGGCCCAGGGTTCTTCCCGTCATGGCCCTTGTGTTGTAGTGATAGAGGATACGTCCCGTCATGAGAATAAAAGGATACTGCTCATCAGGCAGCTCGGCGCTTGGGGTGTACTGCGCCGGGTAAAACCAGCCAAGCCCTCTTGCAAATTTTCCCACATGAAGAATGGGCGTGCCGGGATGCTTCTTGTCCGGGCAGGGCCACTGGAGAGATTCTCCCCTGTCGAGACGCCTGTGACTGATTCCTCCAAAGGACGGCGTCACAGAAGCGATCTCATCCATGATCTCCTCGGCGGTAAGTCTGGGCTGTGGATAGCCCATGCGGTTCATCAGATCAATAAAGATATCCGTATCCAGCCGCATTTCTCCTTCCAGGGTAACCGCCTTTCTCACTCTCTGAACACGACGCTCCGTATTGGAGAAGGTTCCTTCCTTTTCCGCATAGCTTGTGCCCGGCAGGATCACATCCGCATACTGGGCTGTCTCCGTCATAAACAGGTCGGACAGCACCAAAAAGTCCAGACTTTCCAGAGCCTTCCTCACATGGTTCTGATCCGCATCCGTCACGATCGGGTCTTCGCCAAAAATAAACAGTCCCCTGATTTCCTTTCGGATAGCCGCGCCGAACACATCTGTGGCGTGCACGCCGGGCTTTCTGTTCAAGGTTACGCCCCAGGCCTTCTCGAATTTTTCTATCACTCCGGGAGCCGTCACCTTCTGATATCCTGGGAAGTCTCCGGGCATTGCCCCCATATCGCAGGCTCCCTGTACATTATTCTGTCCTCTTAAGGGATTCACGCCGCAGCCGGGACGGCCGATCTTGCCCACCAGCATAGCCATGTTTGACATGGACATAACGCCCTCTGTTCCTGTGGAATGCTCCGTGACTCCCAAACAGTATATAATAGGCGCCTTTTTTGCCTTTGCGTACATCAGGGCCGCTTCCCGCAGGTGATCGCTGTCAATATGACAGATCTCGGCCACTCTCTCAGGCGTATACTCCTTGACAATCTCCCTAAGCTCCTCAAAGCCCTCCGTTCTGGTGCGGATAAATTCCTCATCCGCAAGGCCTTCATTGATGATGACGTTCATCATGCCATTGGCAAAGGCCACGTTGGTGCCAGGCTTCAGCTTCAGATGAATGTCCGCCAGTTTGGAAAGACCGATGTCTCTTGGATCCACCACAATCAGTCTGGTGCCTCTGTCAACGGCCTGCCGTATCTGCATGCCGATGACAGGATGGGCCTCCTCGGGATTAGAGCCCACCAGCATAATCACATCCACGTCCTGAGTAATATCGCTGATGGGATTGGTCATTGCGCCGGAGCCCAGCGTCATGGCCAGGCCTGCAACGGATGCAGAGTGGCATACCCTTGCACAGTTGTCCACGTTGTTGGTGCCGAATGCGCAGCGCACCATTTTCTGCAGCATGTAGCAGTCCTCATTGGGAGACCGGGAACAGGCAAAGCCCGCCAGTGCATCAGGTCCGTACTTCTTTTTGATCTCCAAAAATTTGGAAGCGATCAAATCCAGTGCCTCATCCCAGGTGGCTCTCTCAAACTCCCCGGTCTCATGATTCTTAATGAGAGGGTATTTGAGTCTGTCAGGAGAATGCACAAAATTAAAAGAACCAAATCTGCCCTTCACACACAAAAGCCCCTTGTTGGAGGGTCCGTCTGCCGGTTCCACATCCACAATCTCATTGTCCTTTACCAGAAGATAAAACTGGCATCCCGTGGCACAGTGGGGGCAGGTGGTCAGCACCTTTTTCACCTTGCTGATCTGATATTTTTTGTGGTTTTTTGCCACCAGCGCCCCTGTGGGACACACATTGGCGCAGTTGCCGCAGGATTCGCACAGGCTGGTTTTCCAGTCCGGCCCGAAAGGCGCATCGATTAAGGTCCTGGTTCCGATCTTGGTATTGTGCAGCGCACCGTTTCCCGCCACCTTATTGCAGGTGCTTACACACCGCTGGCAGTTGATGCAAAGATCGGGATAATAAGTTAAGAAGGGATTTTCCTTCTTGGCTTCCAGCTTCACCGCATTGCTCTCATAGCAGGATTTTGTGATCTCATATTCGTTGGAGAGATCCTGTAAGCGGCACTCGCCGGATTTGGAACAGGAAAAGCACCTCACGTCATGGTTGGCAAGCAAAAGGTTCAGCACCTGCTTTCTGCTGTTTACCACCCTCTCGCTTTTGGTATGTACCACCATGCCCTCAGAAACTCTGGTGTTGCAGGAGGTCACAAGCTGCTTTTTGCTCTCCACCTCAACCACGCACATTTTGCAGGCTCCCACCTCGTTTACATCCTTTAAATAGCACAAGGTAGGAATCTTGATATCAGCCTTTTGTGCGGCCTCCAAAATCGTAAGCTTGGGGTCCACGGATAAGACCACTCCATCTATGGTAATCTGCACCATTATACTCTGCCTCCTTCCACTACGCCGCAGCCGAAATGATCACATCTGAGACATTTGCTGCACTCCTGCATGGCCTCGTCGTAGGACATGCCGTTTTCAATGGGCTCAAAATTCCTTTTCCGCTCTCTTGCGGAGCGGTCCGTCAGATGCACCCGCCCGATATGGGTTCTTTCATTCTCTCTGGGAGCGGGAATTTCTATGACATCGTTAAATTTGTGATGGTATCCCAGGTATTCGTCTATATTCAAAGCGGCAATCTTGCCGGCCCCGATTGCCTTAATTACTGTGGCCGGGCCAAAAACGCAGTCTCCTCCGGCAAAAATTTTCTCATAATCCTTCAATCTGGTGTCCGGGGTGGTCTCGAAGGTTTTCCTTCTGGGATTCACACTGTATTTTTCAAAAGGAGCGGAAACAATATCCTGCCCGATGGCCATCAGCACCACCTCACAGGGAACCTCAATCTCCTCCTTGTTTGCGCTGACCGCCGTAGGCTGCCCGTTTTTGCCGTACACACTGATGATCTGGGGCTGTGCCACAAAGGATTTTACATTTCCCGCTTCATCCGCATGAATTCTTACCGGCGCATTCAAGGTCAAAAGCTCTACGCCCTCCTCTATGGCTCCCTGGATTTCCGAGGGCAGCGCCGTCATATCCACCTGGCGCCTTCTGTAAATCACCGTCACCTCTTTGGCATTACACCTTATCGCGGAGCGGGCGCAGTCCATGGCCACGTTTCCGCCGCCTACCACAACCACACGTTTTCCGGTGTAATCCGGCAGATTGCCCCTTCCGATCTCACTTAACATGCTCACCGCAGAATAGACCCCGTTGCTTTCAATTCCGGCGATATGTACGGTTTTTCCCACCTGTGCGCCGATGGCGATATACACCGCGTCATACGCCTCTAAAAGTTCCTCCATGGTCACATCCCTGCCTACCGCAGTTTGATATCTCACCTCAATGTTTCCCGTAGAGAGGACAGCGTTGATATCCTCGTCCAATCTGTTCTTGGGAAGCCTGTAGTTGGGAATCCCGTAGCGCAGCATGCCGCCCAGCTTTTCCCGTTCCTCAAAAACCACCACCTTATGCCCCATAAGAGACAGAAAATATGCGGTGGTAAGGCCTGAGGGGCCGCCGCCTACAATGGCAACCTTCTTTCCGGTGGAAACATTGCATTCCGGAACCTTCACCTGATCTGCGGGAATCTGATCCACTGCAAACTTTTTGAGGCCTCTGATATTTACCGGGCTGTCAATCAAGTCTCTTCTGCACTTTTCCTCACAGGGATGCTCACAGATAAAGGCGCAGGCCGTCGGGAAAGGATTATCCTGTCTGATCAGATTGATGGCGTCCGCATAGCGGTGTTCCCCGATCAAAGCGATATAGCCGGGAATATCCACATGGGCCGGACAATAGGAAATACAGGGAACCTTCTGCCCGATCTCCTCCTGGCACCTGTGATTTTCTATGTGGCTCATATATTCATCATGAAACAGCTCCACGCTCTGCAGTACAATATTTGCCGCCTCGTAACCGATGGCGCAGTCTGCGGTATCCTGTATCATCTGGGCAAGAGCCACCATTTTGTCAAAGGTTTCTCGATCCGCCCTTCCGTCCAGAATATCCCGCATCATGTTCTCCACCTGCTCCAGACCATCTCTGCAGGGAACACACTTGCCGCAGGTCTGGGTCCTTGCGCTCTCTAAAAAGGAAAGCTGCACGGAAATGGGGCATACCCCGGGGGGGCAGGCCTTTACTCGCTTTACATATTTGTCCAGAAATTTGGTAACCTTTTCATTTACTTCATTTGAAGAAATCACGTTTTTCGTCTGCATGAAAAACCTCCCTTTCCTTGCCTGTCACTCTATACGCATTGCTGTAAATATTCATTCTGCTTCCTCTTGCAAAGCCGATCAGCGTTATGCCTGCAGCCTGTGCCAGCCGTACACTGTCATAGGTTGGGGCAGAGACACTGACCGCCATCTTAACCCCTGCTGACATAAGTTTTTTTACCATATCCGAAGGAGCCCTTCCGGATAAAAGCACAACGCCATCCGACAAATCAATATCCTGTACCAGGGCCAGCCCAATGAGCTTATCCAGCGCGTTATGCCGTCCGATATCCTCCGCATACAGCGCATACTGGAATTCCTGCCCTCTGCCCTTTTGCTTTCTTGGAAGAAAGGCGGCGCTGTGCACATTTCCCGTCCGCAAAAACAGCTCCGATCTCTTGGAAAAGCTCTCCATAGCCTTTAATATCCATTCTGCCTCCACGGTAAAGTCCTGTGCGCGGCCAAAGGGCGCCTCCAAAGCTCCCTCTCCCAAAAAACGGAGTTCCGTATGGCCCGGGACCACACTTTCCAACAAATATCTTTCTTTTCCCAAATTTCTTCCAAAGGCAGAAAATACATATCCCACCGCAAGCTCCCGAAGCAGAAGCTCCGTGCAGAAAAAGGGGATTTTTTCTCCTCCATATTCCAGAGAAAGCGCATGCTCCAAAAGCAGCTCATCCTCTGCCCTTTTGATGGCTTCTCCCTGAACCTTTACAATCTCCTGGCACATGGTAACCCTGTTTTGTATCATTTTTATTTCCTTTGACCGCTTTTGCGGCACAGTTAGATAATTTTTTCACATTTTCCAAATATAACAATATGCCAGACCCGAAAGTCTGGCATATCCATCGCCTAAGTTATTGTACTTTATTTTTCATCAATTGACAAGAAAGAATAATTTTTTAACAAAGTTTTTCCGTTTTTCCGCACTCCCCATCCAGTCCCTTCATAATCAAAATACCATGTTCCAGGCTGGGAAGGATATATTCCAGGCACTCCCGCACTGCCTTGGGGCTTCCAGGCAGATTTATGATCAGGGTCTGCCCCCGCATCACGCTCACCCCACGGCTGAGCATAGCCCTTGGTGTGATGGAAAGGCTGTGCACCCTGATGGCCTCGGCAATTCCCGGCACATTTCTGTGAGCCGCCCGCAATGTGGCCTCCGGCGTGCGATCCCGCTTGGAAAGTCCCGTTCCTCCGGTGGTAAAGATCACGTCCACCGCCTCCTCATCCGCAAGCCTGACCATTTCCCGATACAAAAGCTCCTCATCGTCGGGTAAAAGCACTCTATGTTCCACCTGATAGCCCTGCTTTGTAAGCATTTCCGAAACGGCGGGACCGCTTAAATCCTCTCTTTCCCCCGCCGCTCCCTTATCGCTGGCCGTAATCACTGCAGCCCTCAGCTTTTCCTGATTCTCCCGATTCTCTTTTTTCTCTGACATACAACTCATCTCCTGTCTGTATGGTTCCTCCGTGGAGCACTCTGGCAAAAACGCCCTCTCTTGGCATGATACAGTCACCCACCTGTTTGAAAATCTCACACTCCGAATGGCATTTCTTGCCGATCTGTGTCAGCTCAAGCACCACATCATTGCATGTAAATATGGTTCCCACCGGAAAGCTTTTAAAATCAAAGCCCTCCACCAGAAGGTTTTCCCCAAAGGCGCCGTCCTCCACCTGGGCCCCTCTTGCCCGGAATGCCTCCACCGCCTCATAGGACAAAAGGCTCACCTGCCTGTGCCATTTTCCCCCGTGGGCGTCGTTCTCCAGCCCAAAATCCTCCAGGAAATTACATTTTCCCACATTTCTCTTTGCCGTTCCCTTTTTCTCACTGATACATACAGCCCTTACCCTGCCCATCCTTCATCCTCCGATCTGATTCATATTTCTTTCTTCCACGTTTTCCCTTTCTGAAGGCATTTCTTCGCCCGGACTCTCAAAATGGTGGGCGGCGGGCTTATTCTTCACCGCCTCTAAAATTGCCTCTTCGATTTGTGCATCCTCTGTCCGCCCGTCCCGCAGATATTTCCGCAGATCTATGCCGCTTTCATAATGCAGGCAGAGCTTAAACCTCCCCTCCGCCGTAAGACGCACTCTGTTGCAGCTTTTGCAGAATTTATGGGAAATAGGACTGATAAAGCCGATTCTTCCCTGAAAGCCCGGGAAACGGTAATAACAGGCCGGGCCGCCGCCCGGGGATGCCGGCGCCTCCCTGGGCTCTCCGAAAAAGGCGGAAAAGTCCTTAAGCAGCTCCCCGGAAGAAATTCCATGAAATTGTTTTCCGCAGCCTATGGGCATGAGCTCAATAAACCGTACGTCCACCGGCTGATTTTGTGCAATGGCCGCCACCCTTCTAAGCTCTCCCTCATTCAATTCCTTGCAGGGCACACAGTTTATTTTTACGCCAAAGCCCACAGAAAGGGCAGCTGAGAGTCCCTCCTTTACCTCCCCCAGCGCATCCCGCCCCGTAATGGCGGCAAAGACCAAAGGGTCCAGCGCATCCAGGCTGATATTGACCCGGTCAAGACCTGCCCTTTTCAGCTCCCCCGCCAAAGGAGCCAAAAGGGTTGCGTTGGTGGTCATGGCAATCTCCTCTATCCCAGGTATGACGTGAATCCCTTCGATCAAGCGGCAGATATCCTTACGCACCAGAGGCTCTCCGCCGGTGATGCGCACCTTTTTAATGCCAAGCCGGGCCATGATTTTGCAGACTCTTGTGATCTCCTCAAAGGAAAGAATATCCTCATGACGCAGAGACGTGACTCCCTCCGGGGGCATGCAGTATCTGCACCGCAGATTACATTTGTCCGTCACCGATATTCTGAGGTAATCAATTACTCTTCCAGTGTTGTCCGTCATCTTTAAACCTGTGCCTTTCTGCGCCTACTGCCAAAGCAGCATCAGCTTTTCTCTGGGAATTTTCAGATACAGCGCTTTTTCTCCTTCCCCTGAGGAAACCCCGGCGCCCTGCTCCTTCATTTTTTGATAGTCCGCCTTTGGAAGCTCATACCGCAGGTGGGTCCAGTCGCCCTCTTCTTGATTTCCCTTTTGCCGGAACAAAAGAATCATGGAAAAGGTATCCTCTATCACCCGTTCCACCTGACAGTCAAACACTGCCTCCGGTTCCGGCTTTGAAACCCACTCAAAAAAATGAGCCCGCACAGCAGCGTACTTTGGCGGCTCTTTTCCTTCCTCCAGGCCAAGCCATATCCCCCAGTCCACAGCCCAGTATCGGCCTCCGCTCTCCCGCTTTAAGCGCGTTATATTTTTGCAGCCGGTCAAAAGCGCGGCGGCCAGGGTCTTGGGGCTGTCAAAAAGCTGCTTTTTTTCCTGTACATCCAAAAGCTTCCCCTGCTCCATCACCGCAATTTTGTCCGTGAGCCGGTATACCTCGTTCCGGTCATGGGATACAAAAAGAACCGTTTTTTGGTAGGTTTCCATGACCTTTAAAATTTCCTGCTCCAGCTGCCATTTCAGATAACTGTCCAGAGCGGAAAAGGGCTCGTCCAGCATAATAATGTCAGGCTCTGCAGCCAGCATCCTGGCTAACGCCGCCCGCTGCTTCTGCCCTCCTGAAAGCTGCCAGGGATACAGGTTTTCCAATCCCTCCAGATAAAACCGGCGGATGTATTCCCTTACGGCCTCCTCCTTCCTACGCCCCTTTTCCTTCATGCCGGAGAGAATGTTCTTGCGCACCGTCATATTTGGAAAAAGCGCATAGTCCTGAAACAGATAGCCCACATTTCTTTTCCGCACCGGCATATTGATATGCTCCTTAGAGTCAAACAATACCCGGCCGTCCAGCACAATCCGTCCTTTGTCCGGCGTCTCGATGCCGGCGATACATTTTAACGTCATGCTCTTTCCACAGCCCGACGCTCCCAATATGGCAAAGGTTTCCGCGCCCGCTTCAAATTTTGCCTTCAAGGGGAAATCTCCCAGCTTTTTTTCAATATCCACATACAGCGCCATTACCCGGACCTCCTTTTCGACTTTCGGTGATCCGTCAGATAATTCATAAGCAGAATCGTCACAAAGGACATAGCCATGATAACCGCCGTCCAGCGGTAGGCTAACGCTCTGTTTCCCGACTGCACCGCCGTATAGATAGCCACCGACATGGTCTGAGTCTTTCCTGGTATGTTCCCCGCAAGCATTATGGTAGCCCCAAATTCTCCCAGCGCACGTGCAAAGGCCAGTATGGTTCCCGCCATGATTCCCGGCCAGGATGCAGGCAGCATCACCCTCAGGAGAATCTGAAATTCATTCATTCCCAGGGTCCTTGCGGCGTGAATGAGATTTTCGTCCACCTGCTCAAGGGCTCCCCTGGCAGTGCGGTACATAATGGGAAAGGATACCACCATGGAAGCCACAGCCGCCCCCTGCCAGGTAAAAATAACCCCCATCCTAAGAGCGTCCAGAAACTTTCCCAAAAGGCTGTTGTTCCCAAACAAAAGGAGCAGAAAAAAGCCGACTACAGTGGGCGGAAGCACCATGGGAAGAGAAAAAAGCCCATCTAAAAGGGACTTCCCCCTTTTCATGGGGGCTATCAGCCAGGCGGCCAAAAGCCCCAGAAAAAAGGTCAGCAGGGTGGCGCAGCAGGCCGCCTTGAGAGAAATGATAAAAGGTGAAAAATCCATCCCGGCCACCTACTGCACCGTGGCAAAGCCATAGGACTCGAAAAGGGCGCTGATCTCATCTGTTTTCAGGTAATCCATAAATTCCTGGGCCGCTTCCTTCTGCTCGGAGGCCTTTACAATGCCCATGGGATAGATAATGGGAGTACAGGAGCCCTCCGGCGCCTCGCACACCACTGTAATGGAGTCAGAGGAAATGGCGTCCGTGGCGTAAACCACGCCGCAGTCCACCTCTCCCGTTTCCACCCAGGAAAGCACATTTCTCACATCCGTTCCGTAATTGGCCTTGGCTTTTACCTCATCCAGGATTCCAAGAGAGGTGAAAATTTCCTCCGCATACTGTCCCGCCGGAACGCTTCCAGGCTCTCCCAGTCCGATCATGCCCACCTTGTCCGTGGCCGCATCCTCGAAGCTTTCAATTCCCGCAGTGCTTGTCTGCGGTACAATCAATACCACCTTGTTCTCCAAAAGATCCTGAATGGAATCCGATTCCATCAGCCCCTCCTCATTCAAGGCATCCATCTGCTTCTGTGCTGCAGAAATAAAAATATCCGCAGGCGCTCCCTCTTCGATCTGCGTCTGCAGAGCGCCGGAGCCCCCGTAGGAAAAATTCAGGGTGACACTTTCATGCTCCGCCTCATACATCGTCTTAATCTCATTGCATACATCCGTCAGGCTTGCAGCCGCGAGCACAGTAAGCTCCACATTCTCCTGCGCGTCTGCGCGCTGTGCAGTTTCCTCCTGTGCTCCTGCGCAGCCGGTGGCAAGCAGCATACAGCCTGCAAGCAAAAGCATCACAATTTTATTTCCTGTTCTTTTCATATCAATCTCCATTCCGCCGCCTTTGGCTGGCGGCACAAATAGTAATGAAAGTATTTCAACTCTCTACTTTTTGCTGTAAAATTGCTTGTAAGAAGCTACACTACAAAGCACGGGAGGAGGAGTTGTAATAACTTTCTTCGTTTTAGACAGCATATCAATCAGTGTAAGTTCTGCCTTTTCAAGCACAAATAAGTGGCATCACGAATCCGTACACTAAGAATTGTTTAAACACCTTAGTTTAATCGTGTGGCAGTTCAGTCAATGGCTTCTTATCATTTGCGAAAGGAGTCTGACTATGAAAGTTACTTATCAAACCTGTTGTGGTGTCGATGTTCACAAATCTTTTCTCGTTGCCACAATTGTTAAAACCACTGGTGGCATTGAGCCTTCTTACCAAAAGAAGCGCTTTTCCACCTTTAACAATTCAATTCTTGAATTCAAGCAATGGCTTCTCGACAATGACTGTCATGATGTCTGTATGGAATCCACAGGTAAATACTGGGTTCCTGTATTCAATCTTCTGGAAGATGAAATCAATGTTGTCATTGCCAATCCCAAATGGGTAAAGGCGGTGAAAGGCAATAAAGATGATGCCAAAGATTCTAAATGGATTGGGGATTTGTTCCGTCTTGGACTTGTCAAAGGCAGTTATATTCCTTGCAAGAAAGTCCGTATTCTCAGGGAATACACTCGCTATCGTTACAAGCTTGTTTCCTGCCGTTCAAGTGAAAAGAATAGATATCAGAATGCTCTTACTGTTTGTAATGTTGCATTAGATTCTGTTGTTTCCGATATCTTTGGGAAGTCATCCACATCCATTATCGACTATCTGCTTGAACAATCGGGTACATCCATTAACCACGAAGAAATCACATCTAAACTTCTTAGGAGTCTCAAATCCAAAGAAGATGCTGTTATAGAATCCGTCGAAGGATATCAGATGACTGATGCCCAAAAATATCGTATGCGCCTCGTCCGCGCACATATGGATTATATCACAGCTGAAATCAACGATGTTGATAAAATGATAGAAAATATGATTTCTTCTAATTCTGATTTTGAAAATGCTGTCCAGTTGCTCTGTGCCATTCCGGGTGTAAAACGTGATAGTGCAATCACTATCATCTCCGAAATCGGTACCGATATGTCTCAATTCTCAAGTTCCAAGCGTCTATGCTGCTGGGCTGGTCTTACACCCGGCAGCAATGAATCTGCTGGTAAGAAGAAGTCTGTTCGGATTACACGTGCCGGAGTCTACCTCAAACCTGCATTGGTACAGTGTGCCCATGCAGCCGTAAAATCTAACAAATCTCCTTACTACAAAAAGAAATATGAATCACTGGTTAAACGCCGTGGCAAGAAAAGAGCCATTATCGCTATTGCCCGTATGATTCTCACCGCTATCTACCAGATGCTGTCTACTGGTGAGCAGTGGAATCCGAGCGATCTTTACAAAATCGATATGCCTGTAGCTCTTGTTGAAAAACAAAAAGCAAAAGCTATCAAGCAAGCCAAGAAACTATTGCAGCGAGAAGGATTACTTCCTCCTGATGAACCATTAGCTTCCTGACCTAATTTCCTAACTCTATAACACTTCAAAAAGTTGCCTGCTTTAGACAGCTTATTCAAGTGTGCCAATTTACGGTTTTCCTCTACTTTCTTTCACACTATC
>NZ_CALWMU010000056.1:0-14981 GCF_944382095.1 Candidatus Acetatifactor stercoripullorum | reverse complement strand
CGGCAAGAAAGCAAGAAAACCTTGCTGCCGGGCATTTTTGCGCCCTTTTTTAAGAAAAGGAGGATACCCATGAAAATTGAAAAGCTGCCATCCGGCTCCTACCGGATCAGGAAAATGTACAAAGGCACCACCTACACTGTCATTACAGAATACAAGCCCACACAAAAAGAGGCTCTGCAGCTGCTTGCTGCTGAAATGGACAAGGTACAGACGCGAAAGACTCATATGACCTTCCGTGAAGCATCTGATAAATACATCGAAGTAAAAGAAAATGTCCTGTCCCCCTCCACAATAACTGGATACCGTGGCATCCAGCGGCGCATTTCGGAAAGTTTTTCAAAAATGAATCTTAATGATATTACTCCTATTGATGTGCAGAAAGAAATTAATGACTATTCCTCCGGCCATTCTCCGAAAACAGTCCGCAACATCAATGGATTTATCTCTGCCGTTTTGGGAATGTTTCGTCCTGATGTTAAAATATCCACTACCCTTCCTCAAAAAATTAAATCGGAACCCTATGTTCCTTCTGACAGTGATATAAAAAAAATATTGGAATATGCAAAAGGCACTGCTTATGAAATCCCTATTATTTTGGCTACATTTGGCCTGCGGCGTTCAGAAATATGTGCATTGTCACTCGATGACCTAAATGGAAACATCCTGACGATCAATAAGGCATTGGTGCAGAACGACAGCAATGAATATGTCATAAAGTCAACCAAGACAACAGACAGCGCCAGAGAAATCTATCTTCCCGACTACGTGGTTAAACTGATCAATGAAAAAGGCTGTATTTACAAGGGTTACCCTGGACAGATACTAAAATTCCTGAACCGTGCGCAAACTGCACTTAATATCCCCCACTTTAGGCTCCATGCCCTCCGGCATTACTACGCCTCCATGTCACACGCAATGGGAATCCCTGACAGCTACATTATGGCTGCTGGCGGCTGGAAATCTGACAATGTGCTAAAATCAGTATACCGCCATGCCTTAGACGACAGGAAGTTACAAATGCAGCAACAGGCCGCTGAATATATCCTTTCGCAAATTTTGTCATGAATTTTGTCATAAAATAGAAAATACCTTATAAAACCAATGTTTTTGGGCTGTAAAACAAGGGGTTCGAGCCCCCTTGCTTCCATTTTATAAGCACAATTTTTCAAATAACTTATATCCCTGTCAAATAAATTATATTTTGATATTTTCTCCCCCAGTTCAAGACTGTAATTACTTAGATACCCTCCAACCTCTCCGCCCAGCATAATGTCTGTATCCATAAACATTCTGATATTAGAAATCAGCATAGCCAGATCATCCAAATACGCATCCCAGATTTCCCTTGTCTTTTTATCTGCAGGAATCCTTTCCATAAAACTTTCCAAAGGTTCCCTTCCATTTTGCGTCAATACGCTTGCTGCGCAATAAGCGTCGGCGCAGCCTTGTTTTCCGCAATAGCACTGCTTCCCTCCCGGCTTTAGAATCATATGTCCAATCTCTCCCGCTTTCCGGTTATCCCCTATAAACAGCTCCCCATGAATGCACACTGCTCCTCCCAGGGTATTGTTTAGAGACAAATATACTATATTTTTGATTGCGCTGGGATGCTCGGCCAGCATAGCCGCATTTGCGTCATTTTCAAAATGTACCGGAAAAGGCATCAGCTGTTCCATAGTTTTCAGGCTGTAATTTTCCAGCTTCAGTGTATGGGATTTCACCAGAATCCTCTCTTTTTCATTAACGATTCCAGGCAGGGAAATCCCAATTCCCAACAGCTTCTCTTTCATCTGCTGCCTTGCGCAGAAATCCTTTACCCTCTCTGACAGCCTAATCAGATACGCCGTATTGGGCTCAAATTTCTCCCGCACACGCTCCTGCGCAATCACCTCTCCGCCTAAGTTCACCAATACGATTCCAATATGATTTGCCGTGATGTCCACCCCAAGGGAATATCGGTAATTCTTCTGAATCCCCACAGCATGCGCCTTTCTGCCGCCGGTATTTCGGGACTCTCCAACCTCCACAATCAATCCTGTGGCCATCAATTCGTTGATATTGGATAAAACAGTAGGCATACTGAGATTCAGCTCTTGAGCCAATTCCAGCTTAAATACATTTCCCCGATTCAGCATATAATTTAAAATTTTATATTTTGCTGCATTCTTTTTCATCTTCCCGCACCTTTTCATTATTGATCCGGTTTTATAAAGGTTCCGTACTTACTATGTATGGTATCATTTATTCCACAGTCACGTCAATAAGCTATCATCTTCCCAGCATTTCCTGCAGAATCTGCCGTATTGCAGCAATCCGCTCCACCGTATCCTGATCCATCAGGGCATCCGGCATCTGCAGCTGATGCGCCTCGCCTATGGTAAGGCTTCCCGCAAGGCTTTCGATCCGCCTAAGCCCCTCCCTTTCTGAAAAGCTTTCCTCCCTTCCCATTCTGACAAGAAGAGAATCCAGCTTATCAAGAGCCATCGGCAGATTGTTTACTTCAAATTCCGCAGAAAGAACAGACGGATCATCGTTTTTTTGCAGCCGCAGTTTCAAATCCGCACTGCCCTCCTTTTCCTGCTCTCCCTCTGCAAAATCTGTATGCAGAGAAAATTCCATGGAACCGTCCGACGCTCTTTCAGGTTTCATTACTGCAAGCATAACAAAATATTCCCAATAAGAAAACATATTTTCATAATCTGACAGTGAAAAATCTCCTAACCAGCTCAAATCCAGTCCCAGCATCTGTCCGGCCTGCTCAAGGGACATATATTCTTCTCCGCTCCACTGTGGCAGCAGCAGATCCAGCAGCTCATACTGTCCTGCCAGATTGCTGCGGACTGCGTTATACAGCATGGCGGCGTTTACCACATCCTGCTGCTCTCCCAGATACAGCTCCGTAAGGGGAACCTCCGATCCTCCCGGTATAATCTCAAAATAAAGCAGCTCTTCCCAGGACTGTCCTCTGATATGAAGCGTCAGCAGGGCTTCTTTTCCTGTTCCCGTTATTTGGGCCAATGTATCAAAAAATGCCGTCTGCTCCTGGGACAGCGCCTCTTCTGAAAGCTTAAGTGTCACATCAAAGGACAGCCTTCCCCAATCCCCGTTTTGATTTAAAAATGCCGCTCCCTGCAAACAAGGGAAAAAACGGATCAACAGTGCCGCCGCTCCCGCCGCTATAAGGAGCAGAAGGATTCCTGGCAGCAGCCTTACCTTTCTCATAATCATTCCTCCCGATTCCTTGTCAGTCTATTGTAGCATCCCGGAGAGCTTCCTGCAATTCCTCCAAGTACCTTTCTCAGGTATTTTCGGGCATTAACTCTTTTATCTGTTTTGCATATGATATAAAAAACAAAAGGAATCAATAAACATGAGCATGCCTAAAATTGAATGCGCCAACATCGATAAATGCTGTGCCGCCGCTTCGCTTCTGCAGTCCGTTGCACTGGAAGAAACCGCTATCTCCCATATTCTGAACGCCGAGGGCGAAAAGCTGCAAAAAGCAATCGCCATGAAGGACTGCTCCCATCGGGATTTGCTTGAAATCAATAAATCAGTGGAAGAAATGGTTGATAAACTCACCACTCTGGAATTTGTGTTAAAAGCAAAGCTTGAATTGGTAAAGCCGCTTCTTGAAGACTGCAAGAAGCCTCCTAAGCCTTCCTGCTGACACAGCGTACGCCGCTGGAAGGTTCTTTCATCCGCAGGATATTTCTTTCCTTTTCCTGCGGATGAAAAAAAGAGCCTGTTATGAAACAGACTCTTCTATCGGAGTGGCGGGATTCGAACTCGCGACCTCCGCCTCCCTAAGACGGCGCTCTAACCAAACTGAGCCACACCCCGTAACACAATAAGCATTATAACCTGTCCCGGGGAAAAAAGCAATAGTTTTTTTAAAAATTGTATCAATTTTTGTTACAATTCAGTCCTGCCTCAGAGCGGGCTGCCCGATAAGCCCGCTCTCTAAAGCAAGCTTCTATACAACTCTTCTCTCCTGTCCTGCTTTAAAGGAAACCGGTTTCGATATTCCACTGCCATCTGCGGCTCCAGCTCTACAAATACCAGACTGTCCCCAAAAGCATCATCGTCACCATCCGCCTCTTCCTTTCCTTTCTCCAATATGACCTGATGCCCTGGAACCTGTCTGCCGTAAGGGTCAAAGCAAATACTGCTTTCTGCATAGGTAAGTCCTCCACCTTCTCCAATGCGGTTGACCCCCAGCAGATAGCACTGGTTTTCAATGGCTCTGGCCTGCAGAAGCGCTCTCCAGTGTTCCAAACGCTCCCTCGGCCAATTAGCAATCACAACTGCAGCTGTACAATCCTTGGACACAGCCTGAAAAATTTCGGGGAAGCGCAGATCATAGCAGATAAACATCCCAAAGGAGATGTCTCCCAATGTGCATTTGCTCAATCTGCTGCCCCCTGTAAAATACCTTCCCTCCTCCCCATAGGTAAAGGGATGTATTTTTTCATAATAGGCGGAAACCCGGCCCCGGTCTGCCGCCATAAGGCAGTTGACGCCCCTACCCTCTCTTTTGATCACATAGCCGAATATCACAGCCATGTCATAGGCAAGGGACCATTCCAGCACCTTCTGGGCCGAGGGAGTCACGGGAACCGCTTCGGCCTGCAGGAGCTCCCAGCGAAGAACTTCCTCCGCCGCTATATCCAGATTCATGGAAAACCCGGTAAAGGACATTTCCGGAAAAATCACAAGCTCCGCGCCTTCCTCTCTGGCCCTTTTCACCAATGCCTCCCCCTTTTTCAGGTTGGCTTCCCGGTTCTCCCATACCATATTCATCTGTGTCATCGCCGCCCGCATAGCTCACCTCAAAATCAGATACCCTTCATATAGAAGGTAAATTCCATTTTTTTGCTCACATCCAGCAGATATTCCTCGTGGGTTCTGGCTCCCCAGCTGTCATCGCCGCCCACGCCCATCTGCGCAAGGTCAGCGCGGATCACTGTATAATGCACTTGGGGCAGCTCATAAGGGTGCATGGCATTCTCCATCTCGTGAGGCGTATAGGGAAGGGCCGAAAAATGTATTTTGTCTCCTGCAAAGAGCAATCCTCTCCCCTTTGCGTCCGTAACCTTAGCGTAACGCACATCCGTTTTGCAGCCGCACTCCTGAGGCACCATGTAACACGCCAGATTGTCCGAAACCCTGTTGCGGTACAGACCCAGCTTTGCGCCTCTTTTTCTGTCCCAATAGGTTTCCTCCGGTCCGTTCCCATACCATTCCAGCCTGTCGTAATCGGCATCCATCTTAAGCATTACGCCAAACTCCGGCATATCCCCAAGCTCCTTTACCGGATCATAGGAAAGCGTCACCTGAATGGTTCCGTCTCCGTACACACGATAGCGCAGCCTGCAGTCAGAAGCGGGTTTGGTGGGCATATAATAATGGTAATCCACCTCTACACAGCCGTCCTCTTCCTTTACCACGGGATTTACCTCCTGTGGCCTTATCACATCGTCTGCCTGAGAATGGAAGGTCAGATACATACTTGCCAGCTTCCACTGCCCCTTGCGATTCATCATGTCGTTTCCACAATCATTGTCGATAGGCGCCCGCCAGAAATTGGGCTTCGGAATGCTTTTGAGCAGCTCCCTTCCCCCATACCGATAGGACACAAGCCCCCCAAAGTTATAGGAAAACAGCGCTGAGAAGCCTTCTCCCTTTACTCCCAGATTCAGCTTGCCATATACCACCTCAAGGGGACGCTTCACAGCAATGGGCCTGTCGCAGATCAAGCCCTCCCCTCTGGCAAACACACCCTGTCCAAAGGCCACCTCATGTCCTGCCCTGGCCCACAGAGTGTCCTCCTTCAGCCGGAAGGAAACCGTCACTGTATACTCTCCAGCTTCCTCGGGCAGGCTCACCGGCAGCCCAAATCTGGCAGTGCCTCCGGGCTCCACGGATACATTTAAGTCCGCCTGGGAAAGGAGTCTTCCCTCTTTCTCCACAAAAACCACACAGGCAAAAGCATCCGTATTCATAAAAAGATTCTTGTTGCAGACAGTGACCGCATCCTCCGTCACCGTAACCCCAATATTCTGATAATCGTATTTTACCTCCTGCATTTTAGGAGAGGGCTTCCGGTCTCCTCCATAGACGATTCCGTTCCCGCTGAAATTAAAATCTGTGGGACGATCCCCAAAGTCGCCGCCATAGGCTTGAAATTCATTGCCATACCGATCCTTCCTGGTAAGAGACTGATCAATATAATCCCAGATAAAGCCTCCCTGATACAAGGGCTCCCTGTCTGTCAAATCCGTATATTTGTGCAGAGCGCCGCAGGAGTTGCCCATAGCGTGGGCATATTCGCAGCAGATAAAGGGCTTGCTTCGATCCCGCTTAAGCCACTCTTCAATCTTTTGTGCAGATGTATACATCTGGCTTTCCACATCGCTGGTATCGGGATAACGTCTGTCATTAAATATTCCCTCGTAATGCACCACTCTTTCCGGATCCTTTTCCCGGAAAAGCTGTGCCATATCGTAAATATTTTTCCCGCCATAGGACTCATTTCCGCAGGACCAGATCAACACACAAGGGTGGTTTTTGTCTCTCTGATACAGGGAATTTGCCCGATCCAAAACCATAGCGTTCCACTCCGGCTTATTCCCCGGCACCACAGAGTCGATGTCCGCTATCTTTCTGGCCACCGGATCCCAGGAGCCGTGGGATTCCAGATTACACTCATCCAGCACATAAATTCCCAGCCTGTCGCACAGCTCATACAATTTTGAATCATTGGGATAATGGCAGGTGCGGACTGCATTGATATTATTCTGCTTCATGGTCACCAGATCCTGCCAAAGCTCCTCATGGCTCACCACCCGTCCAGTCAGGGAGCTGAATTCGTGGCGGTTGACGCCCTTAAATACAATACGCTTTCCGTTCAGACGCATAATGGAATCAACGATTTCAAAACGTCTAAATCCCACCGGCTGGGCCACAACCTCCGCAAGCTCTCCCTCCGGCGCCGTCACCTGAAGCACTAACTGATAAAGATTCGGCTCCTCAGCGCTCCACAGCGCAGGATGCTCCACAGGAATCTCAATGTGGGTTTTATCATCCGCCTCACCCTTCCATTCCCCTGCAGACTGGCCTTCTTCTCCCTCATGGTATAAAAGGGCGTCAATCCGTCCTTTGCCTGTCAGCTCCAAATCAAGAGCCAGAACCGCCCGGTCAAAGCTGTCATTTAAAAGAGTGCGCACCTTTAAATCCCTTATATGCACGCCAGGCACGGTATAGAGATAAACATCCCGGAAAATCCCAGAAAACCGGAAAAAGTCCTGATCCTCGCACCAGCTTCCCGCACACCATTTAAAAACCACCGCCGCCAGCTTGTTTTCTCCTTCCTGCAAGAAGGGGGTCAAATCAAACTCAGAGGGAGTAAAGCTGTCCGCTCCATAGCCCACGAAGGAACCGTTGCACCAAAGAGCCAGAGCGCTTTCCACGCCCTGAAAGGAAATATAGACAGGTCCCTCTTTCATGCTTTCAGGCACCCGGAAATATTTCACATAGCAGGCTGCAGGATTAAATTCCTCCGGTATCTGCCCCGGCTCAATCTGTTCCCTGCCGTCCCAGGGATACTGTACGTTTACATACTGAGGAATATCATAGCCTTCCAGCTGGATATGGGCGGGCACCCGGATATCCTCCCAGGATCTGCAGTCATAATCTGCAGACCAAAACCCCTTTATCACAGAGTGATAGTTTCTCGCATAAGCAAACTTCCACAGACCATTTAAACTGTACCGGAAGCTGTTTTCCTTCCGTTTCAGAGCCTCCATATCCGGATAAAACACATGATCCGAATGGGCGGGCAGTCTGTTCTCCTGAAAATATTCAGGGTCTTTTACCTTTTTATAATCAAAATCACTCATCTTTTTCCTCCATATCATCCTCCGGCCCGGATATCTGGATTTCCTCCATTTCCCGGTCTGCCTGAATCTTCTGCAAGGCTTGCTTTGCGGCATTTCTGCTGTTCACACTCTCCCGAAGCAGAACATAAAAGGTGGAAAAAAGAGGAATGAAAAACAGCATGCCGGCTACGCCAAACAGGCTTCCGCCAAGGCTTACAGCCATCAAAACCCACATGGAAGGCAGTCCCACGGAATTGCCCACCACCTTGGGATAAATCAGATTTCCCTCAAGCTGCTGCAGCACTAAGAACATTAGTACAAACCAGACTGCCAGAATGGGATCGTCAATCAAAATCAGAAATGCACCTACAATACAGCCGATAAAGGCGCCTACAATGGGAATCAGCGCCGTAAAGGCCACCAAAACCCCCACCAAAACCGCATAGGGCATACGGAAAATCGTCATGGCAATCACAAACATGGTTCCCAGTATAACAGCCTCCGTACACTGTCCGGTGATAAAATTGCTGAAATTCTTATACAAAAGCGCCATCACCTCAAGAATTTTATCGGACGCCTTCTTGGGGAAGTAGGCTGTCACAATACGTTTTCCTTGGTCCTCCAGCTTTTCTTTCTGCCCCAGGATATACAGTGCAAACACAACGGAAATAAAGAGATTCACCACGCCGCCGATCACGCTGCTTGCAAAGGTAACCGTAGAGGTCAGCATGCTGCTCATGCCGTTTTTCAAAAAATTAATTACGCCGTCTGCAAGACTTTCCCAATTAATCCGGAGGCTCTCCAGCTTCGATACCTGCTCCTCCAGCTGAGGGTAATTCTGACTGAATTCGTCCAGCATGCTCACCACCTGTTGCGCAAATTCCGGGATTTTTCTCCCTATCTCTGCAATAGTAGCCGTCAGCTGAGGCACCACTGTATTAAACACCACCGCGATAATCAAAAGCACCAGCAGGATGGACAGCACCATGCTGATCGGACGCTTCAGCTTATCGGCTGCCTTTCCGCGCCATTTCCTTAACAGCTTGTTCTCCACCAGCTTCATGGGGATGTTCAAAACAAAAGCGATTGCCCCGCCGTAGATAAACGGTTTTGCAATGTTGATGGCCAGCACAATTCCTGCCACCACCGAGCTGCTGTAAATAATCGCCAGCACCAGCACCGCTCCAAGCACCATCAATCCTTTTATCTGTTTGATTTTTTCTTTGTCAAATCCCACAAAATCACCTGCGCTCTCCGGCGCTTCCCTTCCTAAAAATAAAAGACAGCTTTCTCAATCCTTTTCTTCCAGCAGACGCACCAGATATTCCCACACACGCTTTGTGGAAGAAATACTCAAAGACTCCTCTGTGGTATGGATATCGCTCATCTGCGGTCCAAAGGAAACACAGTCCAGATCGCTGATCTTGCTTCCCAAAAGCCCACATTCCAATCCCGCGTGAATGGCCTCCACCTTTGGCTTTTCTCCGTACATTTTTTCATACAAAGCAACCATCTTTTCCCTGAGAGGAGAATCCGCCCGATACTTCCATCCCGGATAATCCCCTGTCACCGTCTGATTTCCTCCGGCAAGCTTGGTAATGCAGGACAACCTGGCAATCAAAGCTTCCTTTGCACTTTCCACACTGCTGCGCACCGAGAATTCCGCGCAAATCTCTCCCTTGTCCAGCGTCAGAATTCCCAGGTTCAAAGAGGTCTCCACCAGTCCCGGCAAATCCGCGCTCATAGCCTGCACACCGTTTGGCAGACTGTTTAAAAAAGCGGCAGCTCTTCTGGTATCCCGGCGATTGACGCAGGAAAAGCTCCCCTTTCCCCTCTCTGCCACAGCAATGGTAAAGCCCGGGTCCTTCACTGCCAGCTCCTCTCCGATTCTGGCAGCGGTCACATCACAGATTTCCGCAAAGGAAGCGCTGTCCTTGGGCTCGATCACAAGTACGGCCTTCGTCTGCCTGGGTATCGCATTGTCGGCAAGCCCTCCTTCCAGCTTTTGTATCCCCACGTCCAGCTTTTGCGTCAAATTCCACAGAAGTCTGGCAAACAGGCAATTAGCGTTGCCTCTCTCCTTCTGAATCTCCGTACCCGAGTGTCCGCCCTTTAATCCCTCCACGAGCACCTCGTAAGCTATGCCCTCAAAGGATTCCCATTCCACCGGCACCCGGCAGTCCACTCTGGCCCCTCCTGCACAGCTGGTCAGAAAAATTCCTTCCTCCTCAGAATCCAGATTCAGCATCCTATGCCCGCGCAGCATGGAAAGATCAATCTGTCTTGCGCCCTCCATGCCCACTTCCTCATCCACTGTGATCACAACCTCCAGCCGGGGATGCTTTATATGATCCGCGTCCAAAAGTGCAAGGGCATACGCCACCGCTATGCCGTCGTCACCTCCAAGGCTGGTGCCCTCCGCATAAATTTCATCTCCCCGCACAGCTACCCGAAGGCTGTCCCTTTCCAGATCAATGGAACAGTCCGGCTTTTTTACCGCAACCATATCCATATGCCCCTGCAAAATTACGGCAGGCTCCGCCTCATAGCCCGCAGAAGCCTCCTTAATGATAATAATGTTTTTCCATTTATCCTGAATGCAGAAAAGATTCCTTTCCCTTGCAAAAGCCGCCAGATAATCGCTGATACGATCTACATTTCCCGAACCGTGGGGAATTTTTGTAATTTCTTCAAAATAATAAAATACATTGCCGGGTTCCAAACCGGATAAAACGCCCATAGCTTCCTCCATTTCCTTCCCAGAGCAAAATCTCCGGAGATATCTTATTTATTTTACCTCTTTTTTCTCCTCTTGCAAAGAGCTTTTGTAATTTGCAGGTTTCAAAAGAAAAAATCCCGGCAGGCCTTACAGGGAAGCGCTTCCGGGATTTGCTAAAGCTCCCCCTGTTGGACTCGAACCAACGACACTGCGGTTAACAGCCGCATGCTCTACCGACTGAGCTAAGGAGGATCATATGAGATCCGAAACCATTCAGACCTGTTTTTATTTCCGACAAGATTTAGTATAATGATTTCTCAATTATATGTCAATCATTTTTTTCAATGGCCTCCCATAGACCGTTTAAGTAAGATGCTCCCAGGGCTCTGTCATAAAGACCGTAGCCCGGCCGCCCCGTTTCCCCCCAGATCATTCTGCCGTGATCCGGACGGATGTATCCCCGGAAGCCGTTGTCATAAAGAGCCTTCATGATGGCATACATATCCAGGGTCCCGCAGAAGGACGGATGAGCCCTCTCTTCAAAGCCCTCCGGCAGCACAGCCACATTTCGCATGTGCACAAAATGAATCCGTCCCATAGCTGCATATTTTGCCGCCATTTTGGCCACATCGTTATGTCCCGAACAGCCAAGAGAACCGGTGCATAGAGTAATGCCGTTATTTGGTACGTCCACCAGCTTTAAAAAACGGTCCAGATTGGCCTCGTTTGTAATGATACGGGGCAGTCCAAAAATGCTCCAGCAGGGATCATCCTCATGAATAGCCATGTTTACGCCGCAGGAGACGCTTACGGGAATAACCCGCTCCAGAAAATAGGCAAGGTTGTCCCACAGCTTTTCCTCCGTCATATTCTGGTATCTGGCAACAATGCTTTTCAGCTCTTCTCTGGAATAGCTGGCGTCCCACCCAGGCAGCGTCAGATCGCTGTCCGTCTTTAAGGGATTCACCGCGTCCACCTGCCTTTGATCATAGGCCAGCGTAGTGGAGCCATCCGGCAGCACACGAAAAAGCTCCGTCCTGGTCCAGTCAAACACAGGCATAAAATTATAACAGATGCACTTCACTCCAGCCTCCGCCACCCTGCGGATATTTTCACAATAATTTTCAATATAGCGGTCTCTGTCTCCTGCACCCAGCTTAATGTCCTCATGGACAGGAATGCTCTCAATTACCTCCAGGCACATTCCCGCTTCCTCCACCTTCTGCCTAAGCCGGGCAATGCTCTCTTTTTTCCACACTTCCCCCACCGGTACATCATACACGGCGGAGACAATGGAATATATGCCGGGAATCTGCCTTATCTTCTCCAGCGTAACCTTATCTTCTTCTCCATACCAGCGAAATGACAATTTCATGCTTTTCCTCATTTCTGCGCTATTTTTGCGCATCAGGTTTTTGACGGCAAAACAAAAAACAAATCTGTCTGTTTCAGGCTTAGTATGCCTCTTTCTCCCGCGCTTATTCCTGATATGCGGCAGGCTCTTTCTCAGGCGAGGGCTTTTTTCAAATTTTGTTATTCAAATTTTTTTAAGTTGGGGCTGGTCAAAACACACAAGATGTTGTATAATAACCTAGTCGGAATTTTTAATGTATGCAGATATGGTTCATCGGTAGAACGCTAGCTTCCCAAGCTGGAAAGGCGGGTTCGACTCCCGTTATCTGCTTTTTCTTTTATATTTGCACTTCATGGGGATATAGCTCAGCTGGGAGAGCGATACGTTCGCAACGTATAGGTCACGAGTTCGAGTCTCGCTATCTCCATTTTTTTGTGCTTTTTTATTTTTACGGACAAAATGGCCGGGGGCTATATGACCCCCAGCCACTTTAAAGCGTTCCTGATTCCATCCTGTGTCACATCGGTAGTGACATAATCCGCCATCTCCAAAAGTGCTTTTACTCCATTTCCCATAGCGATGCTTGTATGAGCGCATTCCAGCATTGGGATATCATTGCTGCTGTCGCCCACTGCCACAGTATCCTCCATGGAAATCCCAAGCTTTTGTGCCAGAAACTGTATCCCTGTAGCTTTGGAAATCCCTTTTGGCATAATCTCATAAAAACCCTGTTCCCGATCCACAACAGAAAGCTCCTGGGAAAACTCCTCCGAAAAGGCCCTTATGCTCTGCGGATCCTCCACATAGGCATAAAACTTGTCAAAATGACCGGGCGCCTCTTCAAAGCTCCCGAAATTCATTCCCTCAAAGCCCGCCATAAAACCACGAGCTTTCTCATAATGAATCCGCTGGGGGCTGTCTTTAAAATTATTTTCCGCTCCCTCCAGCACCGCGTCAATTTTATATCTGTCCAGGGCCTCTATGATCCTGCGGGAAAAGGCCTCCGAAAAGCTCTCATGCAAAAGAACCTGGCCCTGATAAGTCACCATGGTTCCGCACCCCAGCACATAACCGTCAAACTCTGTAAATTTGGTCACCTGACCCTTTACCATCTTCCAGGTTCTGCCTGAATTGATTACGCAGATATGTCCATTTTTCCTGGCCTGCTCTATAGCCTCTTTGGTGCTTTGGGACATTTCCTTTTTCTCATCGTCAATAATTGTACCATCTATATCAAAAAAAATAAGCTTCATCGTTTCTCCATCAAATCAAATTCTGCCACAAAAAACACCCGGCGGACTTACTCCGCCAGGCGCCGTCTGTTACGCAATTTTTGTCTTTGCCAGCTCTGCCAGCGTCTTAAAGCCTTCAGCATCGTTTACGGCCATCTCTGCCAGCATCTTTCTATTGATATCAACACCTGCAAGCTTCAGTCCATACATAAATTTGCTGTAGGACAAGCCGTTGATTCTTGCGGCAGCATTGATACGTGCAATCCAAAGGCGTCTGAATTCGCGCTTTCTTTCCTTTCTTCCCACATAGGAGCTGGCAAGCGCTCTCATCACCGACTGCTTTGCCACTCTATACTGCTTACTTCTTGCTCCTCTATAGCCTTTTGCAAGCTTTAACACTCTGTTATGTTTCTTTCTGGCATTTAAGCCACCTTTAATTCTTGCCATGTCTTATTCTCCTCCTAACCTCAATTATAAATAAGGTAAAATCTTCTTCATATTCTTAACATTGGTTGCATCCGTAATCGCAGGCTTTCTGAGATTACGTTTTCTTTTGGTGGATTTCTTGGTTAAGATATGGCTCTTATAGGCTTTCGCTCTCTTTAATTTACCTGATCCTGTAGCTTTAAAGCGCTTAGCTGCTGATCTGCTTGTCTTCATTTTTGGCATAACGGGTTCCTCCTAAAATTTACTTAATCTATTTTAACTGTACCAACTAACGTTTTTCAGTTAAAAACATAGTCATGCTTCTTCCTTCTACCTTGGGAGCTTTTTCCACCACCGCAATATCAGACAGACTCCCGGCAAAGTCATCCAAAATATGCTTGCTGTTATTCATATGTGCCATCTCACGGCCGCGGAAACGAAGGGTTACCTTCACCTTATCTCCTTTGGTGAGAAACTTTCTTGCTGCATTCACCTTCGTGTTCAGGTCATTGGTGTCAATGTTGGGAGACAGACGAATCTCCTTTACATCAATAGTCCTCTGCTTCTTTCTGGCTTCCTTTTCCTTTCTGATCTGTTCGTACTTGAATTTGCCGTAATCGACAATCTTACAAACAGGAGGCTTCGCGGTGGGAGCGATCTTCACCAAATCCAATCCGGCTTCCTCTGCCAGTCTCATCGCTTCCCTGGAAGACATAATCCCAAGCTGTTCGCCGTTTTCTCCAATTAAGCGTACCTCTTTGTCTCTGATCTGTTCGTTAATCATTAAATCGCTAATGGCCTTATACCTCCATAAGAAAACAGTAATTTTACAATAAAAAATGGATAGCAAAACTATCCACCAAAATTCTCATCCCAGCCATTGCTCTACACTAAGCGGATTCGTCTGACTCCGCCAGAAAAATGCCTGCTGCTTCTGCAGATAAGATATGAACGCTTACAAGCTCAGCTGCCGTAAGGTGAGAGTGGATACTCTGCTTGTTATTCCATTTGAACCGTTTTATAGTGTAGCATGACATTTTCACTTTGTCAATCCCGAATTTGCAAAAACTGATCTCCCGGCTCCACCTCTTTTGCCACCACAACAAACCGCCCGTCCTCTACCTGATAGGAACAGGTAGACAGCGTGAGAAAGCGATCTCCAAATTCCGCTTCCACACCCGTGTCAAACAGGGAAAGCTCCTTAGAAAAAAAGCGCCGGATGCTCTCCGACGCTTGTGTTACTGTTCTGCCCATGCTCCTCTAACGTTCTTTAAAGGTAGCACAGGCTGTCTCGCCCGTCTTTAGGATTTAGCACTACGATTCTTTTGGGGTAACTCAATATCCCACACCGATGAAACCAGCATATTTGC
>NZ_CALWMU010000055.1:0-15360 GCF_944382095.1 Candidatus Acetatifactor stercoripullorum | reverse complement strand
CTCGTAATGCTTCGCATTCCGAGCTCGCGTTGCTCGTCAGGTTTGCCCAAGGGGCTCTGCCCGTGCAAGCACGGCAGAGCCCCTTGGACAAACCTGACTCTGCTCATTCGCGCAAAAAAAGCTCCCGTCCTTCAAAAGGACGAGAGCAGGTCTCGCGTTACCACCTAATGTTTATAGACAGCTCACGCTGCCTACCTCTTCGAGTACGGCCCATAGGCTTATACTCTAGCACGTTAACGGGTGCAGGACCGTCGCAGCCTACTGTCTCTGCCTTATCTGTATGGCAGGAATTCGGTGCGAAGCTCAAAGATGTATTCGCACAAAGCTTCCCATGCGCCTCTCATCAACCGGCTGCTTTCTGTTTGTTTCCCTTTGTGCTACTTCTTCTTGTCATTGCTTTTCTTAATCAAATCGCTTGAATATGAAATTATAGGTATTATATAAAATGAATCGATTTCTGTCAACTAAAAAATGAGGTTTGGCTAAGTTGTTTACCACTTTATGGCCTGTTACGCATTCTGCAGCCTTGCTTCCTCCAGCTCTTCCCTGGTGGCTTCAAACAGGCATTTTGCCTCCTCCTCAGTCCCGCCTTTTTCCAAAAACATCTGCAGCATCTTTTTTCTTCCTTGTTCCAACCCCCGGTCATAAATAAGGTCACTTAAATTACACATACCAGCCAGGCTCCTTTCTATCCTTTCTGTCATCTGTATGCCGTACTGCTCCTCCAGCACAGCCTTTTTAGCCTCTGTGTTCAGTTTTTCAGAAAAAACTGCCGCCAGCAGCCTATGCAGACTGCTTCCTGCAGATAAATCCTCTTTTTTCCCAAGGCATACCATCACTGCCGAAAACAAATCATACCGCACCTTTCCCTGAAAATCCCCATATAAAGAGTTTGGCTGTATTTTATATTCTGTAATGGTATTCTCCGCATACTCCGGCACGTCAAAGCAAATCCAGATAGAATATACTTTCTTAATTCCGTCATAGGACTTAGGCGTGAATTCCACTCCCATCTGTGAGGACAGCAGTCTTGCGCAGTAATAGACTGCACGGGTTACAATGTCATAGCCTGGTGTAAAGCTCTTCTGCGCTTCCACATTGATGATCAGCTTTACCTGCTCCATCCCCGGCGTAACCGCATGAAAGCGTATGTCAAAAGTCACCTGGCCTTCGTTGGCCACCTTGTCCTCCTGAGTCATTCCTCCAACAAAAGGCATATTGGTTCTTCATAGAACATCCTGCAAATTCACTGACCGTTTCCTTCAGAATCCTGGCCAGTATCTGTTTGTCACTTAAATCAATAAAAACGCCATAAAAAGGCTCTCCTTGTCCGCTTTATTTTAAAATTTCCCGGTATACCCGAAGCACGTTTTCAGAAAATATCCCATCCAGCTGGGACTGGGTAAAGCCTGCCCCATGGAGAGCATCCCAGAGCCGTTCCACGCTCTGTGCTCCGGGCAGCGCTTCGTTGACATCGATACCGTCAAAGTCGCTGCCAAGTCCCAGTACCTCCATTCCGCCCACGTCCACAATATGTCTTGCATGGTTCACCGCAGCATTTAAAATTGCCTGTATGCGCGCCTCCTTTCCCCGGGGAATACACTGTGCCTCCAGAAGAAAGTCCACATAGTAATTCAGCCCCATCACACCGCCCCTCTCTCCCAGACTGCGTATCATGGAATCCGTCAGATTTCTGGCACAAGGACAGACTGCCCTGGCATTGGAGTGGCTCGCCACGAAAGGCTTTTTTGCGCATTCCAGCACATCATAAAATCCTTTGTCGGACAAATGAGACACATCCACAATCATTCCCATGCGCTCCATCCAAAATACAAACTCTCTTCCCCTTTCGGTAAGCCCTTTTTCTTTTTCCGGGCGGCCATTTCTATTTGGGTACCCCAGCTCATTGGGATAATTCCAGGTAAGCGTCATCATGCGGACCCCCATGTGGTACAGCTTTTGCAGCTTTTGTGCTTCTCCCTTGCACACGGCGCCTTCCTCCACTGTCAGGAGCGCAGACAATTTCCCAGTCTTTTCGTTTGTTACAATATCCTCATAAGAAAGCACAGGCACAATTTTTTCCTCATTGCAGGAAAGCTCTCTCGCGTAAATTTCATAAAGTGCGCAGACCCTCTCCCAAGGGTCTGTGCACTCCTCCTGGTCCACAAACAGGGCAAAATTCTGGAGCAGATATCCGCTTTTCTCCATGCGCTTTAAGTCAAGCTGCAGGCCGTTTTCTCTAAGTCCAGTCTTTTTCCCCTTTCTCTCCCTTTCAAAAATCTCAGCCACTGTGTCACAGTGCATATCCACAATTTTTTGATTCACCGGCCTCTGTCCTTTCTTCTGCACACAAGGCATCTGTTCCATTTTTGTATTCCCCCGGTGGATTTCTATATTCCCTTTCCCATTTTCCCTTACAGTGCATGGGATTTTAAAAAGTCCTTCCAGATGGTTACATACTGTGCCTTTAAATGCACGCCGTCGAAGGTATAATCAGGATTCATGCCCCCTGTCTCGTCGCAGATAAGAGGATTTACGTCAAGATAGTATACCTTCACATAATCCGCAAGCTTTTCTATCTCCGTATTACGGGCCTCGATTCCCTCATTTGTGATATAATCTCCCTGGCTGGAACGCTCTGTGGTCACCTTCATGATGCCCTGTAAATAAATAATGGCATTAGGCTGCAGCTCTTGAATGCGGTTTACCACCTCTTTATATTTTTCCATAAAGGTTTCCACGGTGCCCGTTCCCATCTCGTTGATGCCAATCATCAAATAAATTTTCGAGAAGGAATATTGCTGTAACGCTTCCTCCACAGTCAGCTTCTCCTTCTGTCCGGGAACCGTAACAATCTCCGCATCCAAAAGCTTATATATGGTCAGTCCGGTGGACGCGTAAAAGGTCGCCGTATCCTCCAGTCCGCCATAATCATACAGTCCCACAGTCCGAGAATCTCCTATGAAAAGCGCATCCTTGAAATAATCATCCTCCACAGTCCGGTATTCCACATCCTCCGGCCTGCGGGAAACAATGAGCTGGGGCGGCTCCTGTGATTGACCATTTTGGTCACCCTGTCCAGTCAAATTCTCCGTCCCATCTCCCTCTCCAGTAGCAGGAGCCTGGCTTTCTTCCTGTAAAGAGTCGTCCGCATTGTCAGAACCGGAAACACTGTCAGAGTCGGAGACGCTGTCGGAGCCAGAAATGCTGCCGAAGCCTTCCTCCTTCGAGTCTCCTGCACTCACAGTTTCCTCCCCTCCTGCCATAGTCTCCTGATACCAGCTTCTCATCTGCCAGAGAGGTTTCGCATAAACCTGCCAGTTGTCCCCAAAAGTCAAATACACCGCCCCAAACACGAAAAGCATCACCAAAAAAGTATATTTTTGAATCTTCTTCAAGCAATCACCTCAAGCCGCCAGTCTTTTCCTTTTTACAACTTTCCCCGAAATTCCCCGTTAAAAGCGAAAATACATAAACGGATTCTCTCCCTCTACCGCAATCCGCCACACACAAATCCAGAACAGGGCCGCCAGCACAAGCATTCCTGGAATGGTGTCCTTCCACCTGCGGTAAAGCTTCTGTATTGCGGGTGTGCAGGAAAGCAGGGCCGCCCCAAAAAGGGGCCAGTAATTTGTAAGGGCCTTCTCCCAGTCACCTGCCCGCACATTGATGGCTTCCACCAAGCCGAACATCCTTCCCAGATAGATCTGCAGCTGGGAAACATCAGTGATGGCAAAGCACATCCACGTAATAGGGATTACGATCCACAGATACAGATGGGGAATCACCTTAAGCCGTTTCCCAACTCCCGTTTTCTCAAGCAGTCGTTCCAGCACGATCAAAAACCATAAGCTTCCGCCCCATATAAAAAAGTTGACCGTACTGCCATGCCACAGAGAAGTCAGCATCCAGACAGCCAGAAGATTCAGCACAGTTCTTGTCATTCCCCTTCTGTTGCCTCCCAGGGGAATATACACATACTTACGGAACCAGCTTCCCAGCGTTATATGCCATCTTCTGTAAAAGTCCCTGACACTGCGGGCCATGTAGGGATGCTTGAAATTTTCAGGGAGTCGAAAGCCCATCATCCTCCCCAGTCCGATTGCCATCAGAGAGTATCCGTAAAAATCAAAGTAAATCTCCATTGAGTAGGCAAGGGCCGCCAGCCAGGCCAAAGGCGTTGAAATACTTTCAAAGCCCGTCACCTGCACCTCTCTCCACAAAAGCCCTATCCTGTCGGCCAAAAGCACCTTCCAGACAAGTCCTACCGTAAATACCTTAAGACCCTCCTGCAGGCTCTCCGCCGTCATCTGCCTCTCCCTGATAGGCTGCCGCAGCTCCCCGTAGCTTACAATAGGACCAGAAATCAGCTGCGGAAACATGGTGATATACACCGCCAAATTGAGAAAGGATCTCTCACGCCTGATATCTCCGCGGTAAACGTCAATCAAATAAGACAGGATCTGAAAGGTATAAAAGCTGATTCCCAGAGGCAGTCCGGCCTGATCCGTTCTGCCCTTGAAAAACGCAAGGCACCCCACATTTCCTGCGATTGCCGCAATGAAAAGAAGCTTTTTCCAATTTTTTTGAAATCTATTTTTACTCTTTCTATTTCCCTTCACAGGCTGTAAGTGCAGTCCCACAAAATAGTTGGAAAGCACCGAAAGCATCAAAAGCACCAGATGCCTGGGCTCTCCCAGCGCATAAAAAATAAGACTTCCCGACAGAAGTGTCACATTTTTCATGTTTTTGGGGGTAATTCCATACAGGATAAAAAAGGCCGGAAGAAAATAGAGCAAGAATTCTATACTGCTGAAAACCAAGAATTATCACGTCTTTCGTCTCTTCTCTACTTACTATAGTATCTTTTGTCCGGTCATAATACAACTAAATAATTCTTAATTTTAACTTACAATTTGTTACAAATTTGTAGTAAATATGTAATTTTCCTGATTGCCATATGACGGGCCATGCTTTACAATAAGAGCAAAAGATGAAAAGATTTCGGAATGGAGATTTGTGTAAAAAATATGAAAGAACAGCTCTACACCATCCCTCTCAACGATGCGGTAAATGCCGGGGATGAATGTCCCTTTTGTTATATCGAGCGCAGCGTGGAGCAGGATCTGCTTGATTTTGTGCTGGGAAGCGGCTCCTCCTATATGGAGGCGGATATCCGGGAGATTACGGACAAGATGGGCTTTTGCAGAACGCACTTCCAGAAAATGTTTGACTATGGAAATACTCTGGGAAATGCCTGGATTTTAAAAACCCATTATCAGAAAATGATCGGGGAAATGAAACAGCAGTTTACCAATTTTCGTCCCGGCAAATCCTCCCTGAAGGACAAATTCCGCAAGGCCGCCTCGGATGCCAACCCTATCGGCATGTGGATTGCACAAAAGGAGGCCTCCTGCTATATCTGCAGTCAGTTTCAGGACACCTATGCAAGATATCTGGATACCTTCTTTTACCTGTTTAAGCAGGATTCTGCCTTTCGTGAAAAAATAAAGAACAGCAAAGGCTTTTGCCTGCACCATTTCGGCGATTTATGCCAGGGCGCCGATGAAAAGCTCTCCCAAAAGGAAAAAGAGGTCTTTTATGAAATGGCTCTGCCTCTCATGGAGGAAAACATGGAACGCATTTCCGGCGACGTGGCCTGGCTGGTGGAAAAGTTTGACTATCGAAACCGTGATGCGGATTGGAAAAATTCCAAGGATGCCATCCAGCGGGGAATGCAGAAGCTAAAGGGCGGTTATCCCGCAGACGGGCCCTACCGCATGAACAAGTAAATCCTTGTCTGCTAAGTAACCCTCTGCAAAAGCTGTTTCATCATATCCAGATAGCCTGCGATTTCTTCATACAGCATTTCCGGCTGAAAAGAGGCGTCCAAAAAGCGCTGGGTCATCAGCCCCTTTGAGGTAAAATCCAGCATTTTGCGCAGCTTTACGCCGTCAATCCCCTCAGGAAGCGCAGAAAGATCGGCCTGACTGTTTATGGTTTCATAGACATCCAAAAGCTCGCTCTTTTTCTCCTCCACCGCAAGCAGCGCTTCCTTTACATCCTCCGTCATGGAACGGTTGAGAAACTGCTGCATATAGGGATATGCGCGCAGGGCGTGCATGCGCGCGCATTCCGTCTGCTTCATCAGCTCGAACAAATCCCTCTCATTTCGGTCCACACAGGCCTTTATCTCCAATATCATATAACGCACGCTGTATTCGTATACAAAAGCGTAAACCCCCAGCTTACTCTCAAAATAGTGAAACAAAAGCCCCTTGCTGATGGAGGCCTCCCGCACAATATCGTCCGTGCTTGCATGACGGTAGCCATGGAGCGCAAATACCTTCAGGGCGGCGTTTATTATCCTATCCTGTTTCTCCTTTTTCAAGTCAAAAAACCTGGCATTCATGAAACGACTCCTTCCTTCAACTACCTATCTTATCACAGGCGCCCGGAAAACAAAATATTTTTCAGAAATTTAATACATATTCTCTTTTCATTTCCACAAAATAGTATTAATATATTACTGTAAAGAAATAAATGGAAAGGAGCAACCCATGGCAAAGAAATTTGGCAAGTTCTTACTCTTCACCGCCGCAGTGGGCACAGCGGCTGCCGCTGTTTATTACTACATGAAGAAAAAGGATGCTGATCTGTCGGTGTCCGATGAAGATGACGAAGATTATGACGATTTCAGCGAGGATTTAGATGACGATGCGGATTCCTCCTCCCGCAGCTATGTCCCTCTAAATAGAGACGCGTCCGAAGAAGCCTCTTCCGATTCCGACGCAAAGGAAAATGGCGGCGAGGATTTCACGCCTCTGTCCGAGCAGGTAAAGGAAGCCGCTCACAAAGCGGAAGATGCGCTGGAGGAGACAGTGGAGGAATTTTTTGACGAAGAGGACACAAACGAAGAGGAGCCTCCCATCAAGGATAATTAATTGCACAAAGAAGCTGCAGGAGCTTTCATAGCCAAGCCTCCTGCAGCTTTTTGATTCCCTCGGCAATCTGTCCGTCCGTCAGGCCGCCAAAGCCCAGCAGCACCGCAGCTTTTTCATATTTTCTGCTCTCTGAATCCACCAGACTGTCCGAGAGTCCATACACCTTCACTCCTTTTGCCGCAGCCCTTTTTATCAGCTCCTCCTCCGACACCTGGCCTTTGGCCGTCAAAAGCAGATGCAGTCCTGCGTGCTCCCCCGATATTTGAAAATGCTTCTGAAAGGGCTTTAGGCCCTCCAGTAAAAGCTCATGCTTTCCCCGGTAGATTTTCCGCATCTTATTCAAATGACGTTCAAAGCTGCCATCCTGAATAAACTCATTCAATATCCTCTGGTCAATGCGGGACACGGTGCAGGAGTAAAACCAGCACTCCCTTTGATAACGCTTAAGCAGCGCCTCGGGCAGAACCATGTAGCTTACACGGATAGCAGGTGCAATGGCCTTGGAAAAGGTGCCGATATAGATCACCTTGTCGTGGTCATCCGATGCCTGCAGCGACGGCACAGGCTTTCCCCGATATCGAAACTCGCTGTCATAATCATCCTCAATCAAATATCTCTCCGGCTCCCTGGCAGCCCAGTTGAGAAGCTCCGCCCTGCGCCCTATGGGCATTACCGTCCCCGTTGGAAACTGGTGGGAGGGCATCACATAGGCTACGCTCACATTTTCCTTTTCCAGTCCGGACACCATCATTCCATTTTCATCCATATCCACAACAAAAATGCGGTAGGCAAAGGACTGGAATATGCGATAAGCCCGCTTGTAGGTGGGATTCTCCATGGCAATGCGCACATGTCTCCCCAAAATCTTTTCCAAAAGCATCAGCAGATAGTCGTTTCCCGCACCCACGATAATCTGCTCCGGCCTGCAGTTCACACCCCTGGAGGAATGGAGGTATCTGTTTATGGTCAGGCGCAGATCATAGTCTCCCTGGGCCTCCCCCTGGGAAAACAATTCACTGTTTCCGTAATTTAAAATGTTTTTGGTAATTCTTTTCCAAACGCCAAAGGGAAAGCCGGACATATCAATGCCGTTTGGCGAAAAGTCAAGAAGAGGCTCCGGCGCCCCCTGCTCCTTCTTTTTCGGCTTTTCCTCCGGTCTAAATGGAGAAACCTCCCCTGAAAAAGCTTTTATGCCCTCTTCTGAGCGTTCTCCTTCCATCAAGAAAAGCTCCTCTAAAGGGCACACAAAGTATCCCTTGTAAGGCCTGGCCTCAATATAGCCTTCACTGACAAGCTGGTCATAGGCATATTCCACGGTGCTTCTGGCTACCTGCAGATATTCGGCCAGAGAACGCGTGGAGGGAAGCCGCTCTCCCGTAAGCAGCTTCCCTTCTCTGATTTCCTTTTTTATATGCTCATAAATCTGTTCATACAGACGTTTCCCACTGTCTGTCTGTAAACGAATGGTCATGTCATACATTGCAGTCCCTATTGCCTCTTCAAATCCGCAAGAATCTGTTCCTTCAGCTCTCTGGCCTTATCCTTGGTACGGTTGTTGGCTGTGGGAGACGTCAATATAGCAGCAACCATTTTGCTGGCCACATCATACTTTTTAAATCTTGCAGCCAGAACACCGATCAAGTATTCCACCGTGATCTCATCCATGCCGCACATAGGAAAGTCTTCCGTCTGCATAGCCTCTGTAAAGCCATTATAAGCATTCTCCAGATATTCTGCCTCCTGAGCTCTCAGCTCGGCCAGCTTTTTTCGATCCGCTTCTTCCTCTTTTTCAAGGCTCTCCGCATAGCCTCGCAGAAGCCAGGCACTTTTTAAGCAGATATATGCCTTTTCACTGGCTTTGGCTCTTTTGACTACAGCGTTTGCCAATGCAAGCTTATATCTATCCACGGCCTCCTCATAGCTGTAGGTATCTCCCGTATGCGGATGAAGCTGCACCCTCTGACTGATATGTTCTCTGATCAGCTTCGCCTGGGCGCTGCCCACTGTGGTAAAATATCTGCTAAGTGCCGCATAGCCGCAGTGAGGGCAAAGCTCCACGTCATATTTTGCCGCATCAATTCCGTCATATTGAGGTCTTAAGTCCTGATCCGTCTTTAGCAGCCTTGCCTTGCCCGACTTCATAATTTTGGAAGAAAAGCTCTCGCCGCACACAGGGCACTCAAAGGTCTTATCGTAAATCAGATCCTTCTCCTCCACCTTTTGCACCGCAGCTTCCTTTTTCTGCTTTTCCTTTTCCTCGTTTTTATAAATATCCATGTTTTCCAGATTGCCCAATCCCAATCCGGAAAGTCCGGACAATAATCCAGCCATTTTTACCCTCCATTCCTTCCGTCTCTTTTCCACCACTCAATTTTACACCCTTGGAAGCCTTACACTTCCTTTGGCAGCGCATAGGAGCTCTTCAGGGATACAATCCGGTTAAACACCAGCGCATCCGGCCTGGAATCCCTGACATCCACACAGAAGAACCCCTGCCGCACAAACTGAAAGCTGTCATAGGCCTGGGCTCCCGCAAAGGCAGGCTCCAGTCTGCATTCCTGCAGCACAGTAAGAGAATTGGGGTTCAAATTCAGGCTGCCGTCCTCATTATAAACACCCTTTTCCTCGTCGATAATGTTTTCATACAGCCGTACCTGCGCTGTGATGGATTCCCTGGCAGGCACCCAGTGTATGGTTCCCCTTACCTTTCTTCCGTCAGGACTGCTGCCGCCTTTAGACGCCGGATCATAGGTACAGTGCACCTCTGTGACCTTACCGTCCGCGTCCTTCACGCAGCCTGTGCAGGTCACAAAATAAGCATTCATCAGGCGCACCTCATTGCCCGGAAACATTCTGAAATACTTTTTGGGAGGAATCTCCATAAAGTCCTCTCTCTCAATGTACAATTCTCTCCCAAATGGCACCTGACGGCTCCCCAGCGCTTCATTCTCCTGATTATTGGGAATCTCCACCAGCTCTGTCTCACCTTCCGGATAATTATCAATAATCAGCTTTACAGGATTTAACACCGCCATCATGCGGGGCTTCTTTACCTTCAAATCCTCTCTGATACAATACTCCAGCATGGCATAATCCACAGAGGAATTGCTCTTGGAGACGCCGCAAAGCTCTACAAAGCGTTTGATGGATTCCGGCGTAAAGCCTCTTCTGCGCAGAGCGGCAATGGAAACCAGTCTGGGATCGTCCCAGCCGTCCACAATGCCCTCCTCCACCAGCTTTTTGATATACCGCTTTCCTGTGACCACATTGGTGAGATACAGCTTTGCAAATTCAATCTGCTTCGGAGGATGGGGATATTCCAGCTCCCTTACCACCCAGTCATAAAGCGGCCTGTGATCCTCAAATTCCAGCGTACAGATAGAATGGGTAATCCCTTCTATGGCATCCTCAATGGGATGCGCAAAATCATACATGGGATAAATACACCATTTGTCCCCGGTATTATGATGTGTCATATGTGCCACACGATAAATCACCGGATCGCGCATGTTAATATTAGGAGAAGTCATGTCAATGCGGGCCCGCAGCACCTTTTCCCCATCCTTGAATTTACCGGCCCGCATATCCTCAAAGAGAGCCAGATTTTCCTCCACGGTTCTTGCGCTGCCAGGGTCTTCCCTGCCTGGCTGCGTCAAAGTGCCCCGGTATTCCTTTATCTGCTCCGGGGATAAATCCGAGACATAGGCCTTGCCCTTTTTAATCAGCTTTACCGCCGCCTCATACATCTGGTCAAAGTAATCCGAGGCAAAAAACAGCCTGTCCTCCCAGTCTGCTCCCAGCCACTTGATATCCTCCTTGATGGACTCTACAAACTCAGTCCGCTCCTTGGTAGGGTTGGTGTCGTCAAAGCGCATGTTAAATTTTCCGTTGTACTCCTTTGCCAGCCCGTAATTTAACAAAACGCTTTTGGCATGTCCTATGTGAAGATAACCATTGGGCTCCGGCGGAAAGCGGGTGTGAACCGTATCGTACACACCCTCCGCCAAATCCTTGTCAATGATGTTTTCAATAAAATTCTTTGTCTCGCTCATGGTGCTCCAGCCTTTCAGTGTACTTTACATCTGCCTTTTATCATATCACACTGACGCAAAATGATAAAGCAGTTTTTTAGTGATGAAACAGCCGGATTCCCGTAAAGACCATGACCATGCCATATTTATTGCAGCATTCAATCACTGCGTCGTCCCGCACGGAGCCGCCGGGCTGGGCTATGTACTTCACGCCGCTTTTTTTCGCCCTCTCAATGTTGTCGGAAAAGGGGAAAAAGGCGTCGGAGCCCAAGGTAACTCCCTCCATTTTCGAAAGCCACTCCTGTTTTTGCTCTCTGGTAAACACAGGAGGCTTTTTCCGGAAGGTTTTTTCCCATACGCCGTCCGCCAGCACGTCCATATACTCATCGCCCATATACACGTCAATGGCATTGTCTCTGTCGGCCCTTCCCAGGCCCTCCACAAATTCAAGTCCCATAACCTGAGGGGACTGACGCAGAAACCAGTTGTCCGCCTTGCTGCCTGCCAGCCTGGTGCAGTGGATTCTGGACTGCTGGCCTGCTCCGATTCCGATAGCCTGTCCGTCCTTCACATAGCAGACAGAATTGGACTGTGTATATTTCAGAGTGATCAAGGCAATTTTCATGTCAATCAGAGCCTTTTCGGGAATATCCTTGTTTTCTGTCACAATATGGGACAGCAGGTCTCCATTGATATCCAGCTCGTTTCTGCCCTGTTCAAAGGTAATGCCGTATACCTGCTTTTTCTCCACCGGATCCGGCACATAGGACGGGTCTATTTGTATCACATTATAGTTTCCGCCCTTTTTAGACTTCAAAAGTGTAAGGGCTTCTTCTGTATAGCCGGGCGCGATCACCCCGTCGGACACCTCTCTCTTGATCAGCCTTGCCGTATCCACATCACAGACATCGGACAGGGCGATAAAATCTCCGAAGGAGGACATTCTATCCGCTCCCCTGGCCCTTGCATAGGCACAGGCCAAGGGAGACAGCTCTCCCAGGTCGTCCACCCAGTAAATCTTTGCCAGGGTTTCGCTTAAGGGCAGCCCCACTGCCGCTCCCGCCGGTGAAACATGCTTAAAGGATGTGGCTGCGGGAAGTCCCGTTGCCTGCTTTAACTCCTTCACCAGCTGCCAGCCGTTGAAGGCATCCAAAAAATTAATGTAGCCCGGTCTGCCGTTTAACACGGTCACAGGCAGATCGCTTCCATTCTCCATGTAAATTCTGGAAGGCTTTTGATTCGGGTTACACCCGTACTTCAATTCGATTTCTTTCATAACAATCTCCATTCCGAAGCATAGCGTAGAAATTGCGCAACGCCTCCTGTTATTGGTTTTTATTTTTAATGATAGATCTATACTCTCCTGTGGCAATGTCAATATATCTCACAAACAAAGATACCTTATTGTCTCCATTTAAGCTGTCCCACAGCATATCTGCAAAGCCTTCCATGTCATCCGAAACTGCCACCAGTTTAGGCTCCCCCTGAAAGCTGGGCAGCGGGTTTCCATCGTGCATATAGGTATGGATAAAATGTCCCTCTCCCGCAAGCGGCGTCTCAAAGGCAAAGGTATTGCGGATACAGGAGGAAGGATCACCGTGGTTGCTCTTTAAAATAGACATGGCATAGCTGAAGCGTCCGCCTTCAATATGTAGAATTCCTGAAATGCGGGGCGTATAGTTAGGCCCATCCGGCTCAAACTCTCTGCTTCTTAAGGACTGCTCAAAGGTAAGCTGCTTGTCCATTCCCTCATAAATAGTGTCCGTCTGGTCTCCATTGGTCACTATGGTCTTGTTTCCAAGCACTCTTACCGGCGCATAGATAATCAGGCTGGGGTCCTCCAGCTTGGAAGGGTCAAAGGCCTGTGTGCGGATGCCCTGTCCATCCTCCACAAAAATACGGTTCCTGCTGTTTGCGCTTCTGCCCATAATAAAATAAGCGGCCACGGCGTACTTTCCATTGGGAGACTTGCCAAGCACAATGCCCCTCCCGGGGTATTCATTATTTTTCAATTCCTGCTCCAGTGATAACATTTTCTTCCTCCTGTAAAAACCATTTTCCCTTAATGTAAAAAATCCGCCTGAGCAACACAGTCATGGCGCCCAGGCGGACGTTTTTCCGCTTTTATATCACACTTATTATTTTATTCATCCACGCTGTAGTTGGGCGCTTCCTTGGTGATATGTATATCATGAGGATGGCTTTCTCTCAAGGATGCCGCAGATATTCTGATAAACCTGCCATTCTCCTTCAGCTCCTCGATGCTGGCAGCGCCGCAGTAGCCCATACCTGAGCGCAGACCGCCCATCAGCTGGAACACCGTATCCTCCACGCTTCCCTTGTAGGCAACCCGGCCTTCCACGCCTTCCGGAACCAGCTTCTTGGCATTTTCCTGGAAATAGCGGTCCTTGCTTCCATTCTCCATAGCTGCAATAGAGCCCATGCCACGGTACACCTTGTACTTTCTTCCCTGGAAGAGCTCATAATCCCCAGGGCTCTCCTCGCAGCCCGCAAACATGCTTCCCATCATGCACACATTGCCGCCTGCCGCAATGGCTTTGGTAATGTCGCCTGAATATTTGATACCGCCGTCTGCGATAATGGGAATTCCATACTCCTTGGCTACCTCATAGCAGTCCATAACGGCGCTGATCTGCGGTACACCAATGCCCGCAACCACACGGGTGGTACAGATAGAACCGGGGCCGATACCCACCTTTACCGCATCTGCACCCGCCTCGATCAGGTCTCTCGTAGCGGCACCCGTAGCCACATTTCCCGCGATTACCTGAAGATCAGGATACTTTTCCTTGATCATCTTAAGGCAGTTTAATACGTTCTGAGAATGACCGTGGGCGGAATCCAATACCACCACATCCACCTTGGCATCCACCAATGCAGCCACCCGGTCCAGCACATTGGCTGTGATTCCCACTCCGGCTCCGCAGAGCAGACGCCCCTGGCTGTCCTTTGCGGCCAGCGGATATTTGATTGTTTTTTCGATATCCTTTATGGTGATGAGTCCTTTTAGATTGAAGTCCTTGTCCACTATAGGAAGCTTTTCCTTCCTGGCCTTTGCCAGAATCTTTTTTGCCTCCTCCAGCGTAATTCCCTCCTGGGCAGTGATCAGCCCCTCGCTTGTCATGGACTCTTTGATTTTCTTTGTGAAGTCTGTTTCGAATTTTAAGTCTCGATTTGTGATAATGCCTACAAGCTTTCGTCCCTCGGTAATGGGAACACCGGAAATGCGGAATTTCCCCATCAGCTCATCAGCATCCGCCAGTGTATGTTCAGGAGTCAGAGAAAATGGGTCGGTGATGACTCCGTTTTCAGAACGCTTTACCTTGTCCACTTCCTCGGCCTGCGCCTCAATGGACATATTCTTGTGAATAATGCCAATGCCTCCCTGTCTTGCCATGGCAATGGCCATGCGGTGTTCGGTCACCGTGTCCATTCCCGCGCTCATCATCGGAATGTTCAGCTTAATCTTCTTCGTCAGCCAGGTGGTCAAATCCACCTGATTGGGTATCACCTGTGAATACGCAGGCACCAGCAGCACATCGTCAAAGGTAATGCCTTCGCCAATAATCTGTCCCATTTTCTGTCCTCCTGTATTTTCTTAATTTTCAAATGAGTGTATCAAAGATTATTTTCACTGTCAACACATACGTTTATAAAAATTTAAGAATTCAATCCGTAAACACCTTCCTGGGCGCAACCGTTTTTATCACCTTCACCAGCTCGGGAGAAGGACTTAACAGCACCTTTTCCCCGCCTTCATAATACATGACATACCGCAGATCAGGCTGCAGCTCCTCACCGATGCTGTAATCCTTCACCTTTACATTGCGGTTTTTGTAATTATCCAGATGATAGGATTTTATGGGAGCCAGAATTTCCAGTCTGTCAATGCTGTAGGTGGCAACTCTCTTTCTCTTGGCTTTTGCCATCACCTTGTCCACAGTAAGCTCCTTGTCCAGATACAGATATTCATACTCCAGATCTGTGTAAAGATTTACGAAATAAGCTCCAAGGCCGCATGCAAGGGCAAGCAGCATAGCCGGCATAAAAAGAAACATGGCCAGACCAAATACCACTGTCAGCATGATCAGCAGTATCTTGAAAAATTTAGCCAGCATGGATTGTTTTGCCTTGATCAGGCATTCTACATAGGTATCGCTCATAATCTTGTCCTGTCCTTTTCAAAATGTTATAGCTTCATGATATAACATCCTGCTTCAAGTTGCAAGGCGACTTTCCCCCTATCCGCAATTTTTATCCTTTTTTTAGAATCCTCTTAGAAGCCCTCTTGAGTTTCCGCAAACTGCAATAAAAAGACAGATATGTCTTTCCAAAGTACCAATCTGCCGATTTTTGAGAGATTC
>NZ_CALWMU010000054.1:0-15813 GCF_944382095.1 Candidatus Acetatifactor stercoripullorum | reverse complement strand
TCTCTCAAAAATCGGCAGATTGGTACTTTGGAAAGACATATCTGTCTTTTTATTGCAGTTTGCGGAAACTCAAGCTTTTATTTATCCCCGGTTCCTCCTTGCAAAATGGCGCGCCCGGGAGTACACTGAAGCTGAATACGACGCAGTTACAAAAGGGCTTATGCGGCAGAATGAGAGGAAAAAATGAAAAAAACACATAAAATATATTATGATAATGTTCATCAGACAGAATTCGAGGCCATGGTGCTGGAATGCGCCCCCGAGGAAAAAACAGGGCGGTACCGGATCATACTGGACAAGACGGCCTTCTTTCCGGAGGAGGGCGGGCAGGTGGCAGATGCAGGCTTTCTGGACGAGCAAAAGGTTCTGGATGTACAGATTAAAGACGATATCATCTATCACTATACGCAGGCTCCCCTTCCCGAGGGACACACCGTCAGGGGCCGGGTAGACTGGGCACAGCGCTTTGATTTTATGCAGCAGCACACCGGGGAGCACATCCTGTCCGGACTGGTAAATACGCACTACGGCTATGACAATGTGGGCTTTCACCTGGGGCTTTCGGAAGTGACTCTGGATTTTAACAAAAGCCTGTCCCTGGAACAGCTGCGGGCCATTGAAGTCCAGGCCAATCAGGCCGTATGGGCCGACCTGCCTGTGCATGTGTCCACCCCTTCTCCTGATGCCCTGTCCCAAATGACTTACCGCAGCAAAATTGCGTTGGACAAAGACGTCCGCATTGTGGAGATTCCCGGCGTGGATATGTGCGCCTGCTGTGCTCCCCATGTGGAATCCACAGGGCAGATCGGATTGATCAAAATTATCAGCGCCCAAAGCCACCGGGGCGGCGTCCGGGTGACGATTCTCTGCGGAAACCGGGCGCTGTCAGATTACACCAAAAAGCAGGACACCGTCTCAGAAATCTCCGCTCTGCTCTCCGCCAAGCCGGAGGACACCCCCCAGGCCGTAAAGCGGCTGCTTTCAGAAAATGCCGCTCTTAAGGCCCGTGCAGGACAGCTGCAGGCGAAGCTTCTTTCCCAGCAGATAAAGGACCTTCCCTCGCCAGAGGAGACAGACCATGTAGTATTATTTACAGGTGATCTGGACAGTATCGCCCTGCGAAATGCCGTAAACACCCTCACAAAAGATTATCCCGGCTTCTGCGCCATTTTTGCAGGAGATGACAAATCGGGCTACCGTTATGTCATCGGCAGCGCAGGCAAAGACTGCAGAGAGCTGGCCCAGAGACTTGGTCAGCGCTTCCAGGCCAAGGGCGGAGGCAGCGCCCCCATGGTTCAGGGAAGCATTTCCGCGCCAGAGTCGGACATCCGGGCATTTTTCCAATAATCCTCCCAGAAAAACGGACCCGCTAACACCGTTCTCTCCACGGACAGACTTCTCCCATGCCGCACCATCACACTCCATCTTACCAGTGTCAATCTGCCCCCTTCTATCTCCATGGCCGTAATTCCTCTTGGGTGCACGCAGCTTCCGTCATTGAGATAAAAGCTTTCCCCGGGTTCGGGCAGCCGGGGCCTGTGCGTGTGCCCGGCAAGAACCAGTATCTGGTTTTTGCCTGCAAAGCGGTCCAGCCTCCGCTCCGTCTTTTTTCTCTTTTTATAATTTTTTGCCGCGCTGGTGGGATCATACACGCCGAAAAGCTCCAGCGGCCGCCATACGAATCTTACCAAAAATGCTGTCAGGGGCCAGAGAATATCGTTCATTAAGTCCCCCTGATGACCATGCAGCAGCAATATCTCATGTTCTGAAATCCGATCCTTAAGCAGAATACTTTCCCGGGCCTGTATGTGGCGAAACAATTCCTTTTGGCAGTCCTCACTGTCACAGTAATACTGACTGCAGTGCGCCCTGAGAAACTTTCCCTTCCTTTTTTTGCAGTCATGATTTCCATACAGCATCCGGAAACGCCCTTCTGCGTGAAAGCGGGCCATCAGTTCAAAAGCATCGCTGTGAAAATCCACAATCCGGTTAAGCTTCTTGTTTTCCCACAGCTCATCCCCGTCCCCCAGCTCCATATAAGAAAATCCCAGGTCATAATAATACCCCAGAGCCGCCAGAAATATATTTTGATTGGGCAGAAAATTGTCTCCTCTGTTTCCCACGCCCCTGTGGCAGTCGCTCATACATACCAGTCTGCTTCCCTTATCTATCCAAATATGCTCCGCATTCTGGTACGCCTCCTTAAGTCTTTTGTTCATCCCCTTTTTCTCCATTTTTCATGGCGTTTTCTGCACCGGCACAGCTTCTTCGGCGTACATCTGACGCCCATTCTTATGATTGTGCGGTACAAAAGAGGAAAGCAGAGCGCAAGATAACTGATCCTGTCCAGGGTGCTGCAAAAGGGTCTCGTGAGTCTTAAATAGCGCCTGCAGTTTCTGCGGTTTCGCCTGTTGATCCGCCGCAGAGTCCGCCTGGAATAAAGTCCGGGCTGACTGCTCTTTGGATTGTCAAAGGAAAAATAGACCCAGGTCTGTTCCACCCGGATATCCCTGGGACCGTATCCATTCCGCCTAAGCCCCTCATAAAAGGCCTGGCACATCTGTCTATCAGGAAAACCGATGCCAATTTCCATTCGCAGCTGGCTGCAGCGGGAGAACATGCCCACCACAAACCCGGTGAGCCACCAGTGAATACAGCTTCTTCTCAGAATGACTTCCCCGTCCCGATACAGCACAAACCGCATAGGCAGCCGCTCTTCATCGCTGGCACATTCATAAAAAAGCTTTTCCGGGGGAAGGGACGAATAGCCTCTATGGACATAAATGCCAATTTCTGCGCCTGTGGTACAGCCATACTGTCCTTTCCAGAATTCAATCAGGTAACGCTTTTTATTATAGCTGAAATACACCGGCTCGCATTCAAACACCATGTTCATGGAAGGCGCCGCCTCATCAAAAAAGCGGCAGTACCCCATCTGTCTCTGCCAGCAGTACATCCTGGAGCTTACCGTATCGTCGCAGCCGTTATAGCAAAATCCAAACACGGAAAGGGCTTCACAGAGCTTCCCGCTTTTTTCTTCCGTACTCATCCTGCAGACCTTTTTTTCTGCCCATTTTCTCCGAAGACAGAAAATCAGGAAAAGCAAAAGAAGCAGCAAAATCAACACGCCCAGGCCAATATAAAAATACCTCATGAAATACCTGCCAAACAAATCATTTGGTATATTGTATTCCACAAGGTATCTTTTCGTACTGATTTACATAAGCTGTTTTTGCTTTTTATGCCTTACGAAATGCACGGCTCAACGCTTTGGACACCGCGCCGCCGGCAATACAGGTCAAGGGCATTTCCAAAAGGCCGTTGATTCCCGCAAGGGCCAGAATGAATGCAAACACATTCAGATTCCCCAAAGAAGCGTTCATATCCTGCAGATAATCCGAATTGCCAAAGCAGATCATCAGCATTCCCATGAAAAACAGCGTATTCATAAACGCTCCCAGAAGCGCTGCCGCAAAGTAGGACACAGTCTTTGTCTTATCCACCTTATACATGGCCCTAAACAGCACACCGCTTAAATAACCCATAAGGGCCCTGGTAGGCACACATACCAAAAAGGTAAGAAAGGGATTGATATTTAAAAGTGCCGCTCCAAAAGTGCTCATGCCGAAGCACTGGTAAAAGCTCGTGAGCCCAAAGGCCAGTCCCAGGACAGCCCCACAGCCCGGCCCCACGGACATGGCCCCGATCACCACCGGAACCGTCATCAGGGAAATTTCCAGGCCCCCGGTCCTCAAGTACCCAAGCGGTGTGATCGCCATGATCAGAATAATCGCTATGAGTACAGCCATTTGTACCATCTCAAGTGTCTTCTTATTCTTCATTTTTAGTCTCCTTCCGCGCATTTTGCGCTGCTTTTTTATTTACTATTATTCCTCCAAAAAGCTGCAGAGCCTGCAGCAGGGAGGATATAATGTCTTTAATTTCTGGAGCATTTCTCAGCGTCAATGGCCAAAACCACCATCAGCGCCAAAAGAGCGTTTTCTCCATCCGGTACCTCTATGGTGTAGGTGTCTGTAAAATTCCATATCTCCTTATTGATGGAAGCCACCCTTGCCCCGTCTGCAGCTGTGATAGAATAATCCCATCCCAGGAAATCTCCTTCCACCTGCCATCCGTTACATTCCACCCGGTATTTGGGAGAGAAAAAGGTAAGCTCCTTGGTAATAACCCCCAGATTTCGTTCCCCTGCCCACAATTCAAATTTGGGAAGCCATGTAAGCACTACTTCTTTTACCGTTCCCACATGCACCCCGTCATGATTTAAGATATGCAGGCAGTGCCCCCAGGCAAGCTTTCCCTCCACCGTAAACAGAGTGTTTCCCTGTTCGTCGTAAATGTCATAGGAATCCAGCCAGGAAAAAAACCTTTGCTTAAACAACATTTTCATAGGTCAGTCCCCTTTTCCGGTGCGCATCAGCTCACGATACCATTTCAGCGAGGAAAGGTATGCTTCCGTCACCTCATCCATTCCAAGATTCTGCAGAATCATCAGCCTGGATACCTCCTGCCAGTTTGCAGTCTCATACTGCTCCACAAACTCCAGCACCGGAGCAAGCTTCCCCTTCCGGTAAATCAAGGCATCCCTGATTTCACCCACCACATGCACAATATCCAGGGCCTCTTCCATGGGTTTCTCCAAAATTACGTCCAGCACCGAAAACAGCCCCATCAAAAACAGCTCATCCTTCTTTAAGGCCAGCTCAAAAAACGGCGCCAGATTTTCCGCAAACTTTGCCCGCAGCAAGGAAAGTCTTGTGATCTCATTGGGCTTGTCGGCATAAAGCACGTTTACCACCGCCGTATTGATCCATTTTTTCAGCTCCCGCTGTCCCAGCATGGCCGCCGCATGGCGGATGGAGGTGATCTCGGAATTGACCGCCATCCTGTTAACCATTTTCAGCAGAGAAATGGTTAACGCCGTATCACGGCTGATAATATCCGCAGCCTCCGTCAGTTCAAAGTTATTATTGTTCACCGTGTTGAGCAGCTTGATATAATTTACCTTAAGAGGCGCCACATCTGTCTGTCCCTTTGTGATGGGCACCCGGTAAAAGCTGCCCTCGTAAAGCTCATAGCCCCCCGTTGCCTTCAGCTTTTCAAAGGTCTCCTGGGAATCAATGTTTCCGGCGCAAAGCTTTGCCCCCGGATACAGCTTTCCGAAATAAATCTTTGCCTTTTCGATAGCGATTCTGCGGTTGTTTAACAGTACATAATCCATCAGTCTGAGAATGGGCCTGTAGGCTTCAAATTCTGAGACATTCAGCTTTCTGATGGCCAGCTTATAGCCCTTATTCTTTAACTCCTGCAGACGGTTCACATACATTTCCACAGGGGGAATGGTGTTATCAATCAAAAGCACGATCCGCTCATGGGGCGCGTCACACTCACTTTCTATGTCGACAAACACAGAAATATTTGTGATCGGCACAAAAACCTCCTTGTCATCCGACAGCGTTTCAATGCCCATGCTTTGTATTACTTCAAGCCCCTCTATTCTGGCCGCGCCGTCATTTCTCCCTGAACCCAAAAGCATAGGATTCAAAAGAAAATTGTCCTTTTGGGAAAAAATGGAATAAGCCCGCACCGCCATATTTTCATCAAACATAGGAATCAATGCAACCAACATATATACTCACCCCAACGATGACTGTCTATCGCCCTTTCTTAAGTAGTCTTTTGTCTCACTGGAAATATGCCACTCCTGACTCGAAAATCCTCATGTCCTGCTCCCCGTAAATATTCATGGCCACAGCAGCGTCTCTTCTCTCAGAATGAGCCATTTTGCCAAGAATTCTTCCATCCGGGGAGGTGATTCCCTCCACAGCCAGGTAGGAACCATTTACATTATATTCCTCATCCATGGATACATTGCCATCCATATCCGCATACTGGGTGGCAATCTGGCCGTTTGCCAACAGCCTTTCTAACTGCTCCTTAGGCGCTACGAAGCGGCCCTCCCCGTGGGAAGCCGGATTGCAGTAAACGCCTCCCAGCTTTGCCTCCCTGAGCCAGGGGGAACGGTTGGATACCACCTTAGTATATACCATCTTGGAAATATGGCGGTTAATGGTGTTGAAGGTCAGCGTAGGAGAATCCTCCTTCTGTCCCACAATCTTCCCCCAGGGCACCAGCCCCAGCTTAATTAACGCCTGAAAGCCGTTGCAGATTCCAAGAGCCAGCCCGTCCCTTTCCTCCAAAAGCTTTCGCACCGCCTCCTTCAGCTTCTCGTTGCGGAAAGCCGTGGCAAAAAACTTCGCGCTTCCATCCGGCTCATCTCCTGCGGAAAATCCGCCGGGGAACATAATGATCTGCGCCTGGTCTATGGCTTTTTCAAAGACCTCAACGGAATCTCTGATATCCTCGGGGGTCAGATTCCGGAATACCCTTGTCTCCACCTCTGCGCCGGCCCGCTCAAAGGCTTTTGCGCTGTCATATTCACAGTTGGTTCCGGGGAAAACGGGAATAAACACCTTGGGCTTTGCCACCTTATGTCTGCACACATAAACGCTGTCTGCCTTAAAGCAGGGACTTTCCACGGCTTCCTTTCCCTTCTTTGCTTTGACGGGAAATACCTTTTCCAGCCGCGAGCCCCACGCCTCCAAGGCTTCATCCATGGAAATGCGCACATCGCCGTATACAAATTCCGGCTCTTTTGTAACTGTGCCAAGCACCGTATAATCCAAGTCCATTTCATCTAACAAAGAAAGCTTGTCCGCCGGAATCTCAGCCAAAATATCTCCCAGCCCGTTTGCAAACAAGTCATCCGTGGTCACATGACTTTCTATCGTCACACCCAGCTTATTTCCAAAGGCCATCTTGGAAAGCGCGGCAGCCGCCCCTCTGGCGTCCAGCGCATATGCGGACAATATAACCTTCTTTTCCGTCAGCTGATGAATGGCGCCGTACAGCTGTGCCGCCTGCTCATACATGGGAATATCGAAATCGTCCTTATCAATCTCAAAGCACACAAGATGGCTGCCCGGCATTTTCAGCTCAGGCGTTATGATATCGCCGTATTTTGCCACATCCACCGCAAAGGAAACCAGGGTAGGAGGCACGTCAATCTGATTGAAGGTGCCGGACATACTGTCCTTTCCTCCAATAGAGGGAAGCCCAAAGCCGATCTGGGCGTCGTATGCTCCCAAAAGCGCCGCAAAGGGCTGGCTCCAGCGCTCAGGGTCTGAGGTCATCCTGCGGAAATATTCCTGGAAGGTAAAGCGTATCTTCCGGAAATCGCCGCCTGCCGCCACAATCTTTGCCATGGATTCCACCACCGCGTAAACTGCTCCATGGTAGGGACTCCAGGAGGACAAAAACGGGTCGAAGCCGCAGCTCATCATGGTGACGGTATCTGTTTTTCCTTTCAACACAGGAAGCTTTGCTACCATGGTCTGTGTTTCCGTAAGCTGGTATTTGCCCCCGTAGGGCATCAGCACGCTGGCCGCGCCGATAGAGGAGTCAAACATCTCCACAAGCCCCTTCTGGGAGCATACGTTCAGATCATTTAAAAGCGCAAGCCAGGCTGATTTTACATCCCCCGCTTCAAGCTGCTTTCCAACCTCCTCCACAGCCCATTTATCAAAATAGTTGTCCTCCCTGGAGGGAATATCCACCTTTACGGAGGTTTCCTGATGGGCGCCATTGGTGTTTAAGAAGGATCTCTTGAGATCGACGATCTTTTTCCCGCGCCATTTTAATACCAGTCTGGGGTTCTCTGTCACCACAGCCACAGGCACCGCTTCCAGATTTTCTTCTCCGGCATATCCAAGGAAGGCTTCCACATCCCCGGGTGCCACCACTACTGCCATACGTTCCTGAGACTCAGATATCGCCAATTCTGTTCCATCCAGACCCGCATATTTTTTCGGCACCTTATCCAAGTCCACCAAAAGTCCGTCCGCCAGCTCTCCGATGGCCACAGAAACGCCCCCCGCGCCAAAGTCATTGCACTTTCTGATGAGGCGGCTTACCTCCGGGCGGCGGAATAATCTCTGTATTTTCCTCTCGGTGGGCGCATTTCCCTTCTGCACCTCTGCACCACAGGTTTCAATGGAGCTTTCCGTGTGCACCTTAGAGGACCCCGTTGCACCGCCGCAGCCGTCCCTTCCGGTACGTCCGCCCAGCAGAATAATCACATCGCCAGGGTCCGACGAGGCACGGATTACATTCTTTCTGGGTGCGGCCCCCATAACCGCTCCGATTTCCATTCGCTTTGCCACATAATCGGGATGGTAGATTTCCTTCACATAACCGGTGGCAAGTCCGATCTGATTGCCATAGGAGGAATAGCCCGACGCCGCTCCCCGCACCAGCTTCTTCTGCGGGAGCTTGCCCTTTAAGGTCTCCGACACAGGAACGGTAGGGTCTGCTGCTCCCGTTACGCGCATAGCCTGATAGACATAGCCTCTGCCGGAAAGGGGGTCTCTTATGGCTCCGCCCAGACAGGTAGCCGCTCCACCGAAAGGCTCTATCTCCGTAGGGTGGTTGTGCGTCTCGTTCTTAAAGAACACAAGCCATTCCTCCGTACTCTTTTGGCCGTCATAGTCCATCTCCACCGGCACCACCACGGAGCAGGCGTTGATCTCGTCCGATTCCTCCAAATCCGCAAGCTTTCCATCCTTTTTGAGCTTGCGCATGGCCATGAGCGCCAAATCCATCAGACAGACAAACTTATCCTCCCTGTCCCCGAAAATCTCTTCTCTGGTGTCCAGGTAGCTCTGGTATGTAGTCTCAAGGGGAGAGCGGTAATACCCTTCCCCAAATTCCACATTCTTTAACTCCGTGGAAAAGGTTGTGTGACGGCAGTGATCCGACCAGTAGGTGTCCAGCACCCGGATTTCCGTCACGGTAGGATCGCGTCTTTCCTCGTCGTGAAAATATTTTTGAATATGCAGAAAATCCTTGAAGGTCATTGCAAGGCCCAGAGAATCATATAACTCTCTGAGCCGCTCCTCCTTAAGATTCTGAAAATCATTGAGTACAGCCACATCTGCCGGCTCATCAAACACAGAAACCAGCGTATCCGGCTTTACCATATCCGTCTCCCTGGAGTCCACGGGATTGATGCAGTATGCCTTGATCCTGGAAAATTCCTCTTCATCCATATCGCCCCGGATCAGGTAGGTGACCGCCGTTTTGATGATGGGCTCCTCATTTTCGTCCAAGAACTTCACGCACTGCACCGCGGAATCCGCTCTCTGGTCAAACTGTCCCGGCAGATATTCCACAGAAAACACTCTGCCGTCTTTTGGAATCTCTATGGTCTCCTCATACAGGCAGTCAACGGGTGGCTCGGAAAACACGGTTTTACAGGCTTGTGCAAACACTTCATCCGAAATATTTTCCACATCATATCGGATAAACACCCTCACCTCTTTAGTGTCTATGCCCAGATAATTTTTCAGCTCCTCATGCAGCTCTTTCGCCTTGACCGCAAAAGGTTCCTTCTTTTCTACATAGATACGTCTTACGTTGCCCATGCTGAATCCTCCAAAAGTAAAATATGTTTTATAATACACCGAATTCCACGTTCGCACAATGGAAAGCTGTTACGGTTCTTCTTCTAACTCCACGCCAAGCCCTCTCAGGATAAAAAAAATCTCCCGGTCTACTGTCTCCGCCTTAATGCCAATGGTCTGGGCGGATATTTTCAGCCCTTCCAGCACAAACATAATGTTGCGGGCCGTTCCCTTGCAGTCCTCACAGTAAAATTCGCCGTTCTCCACGCCGGCCTCAATGAGCTTTTCGATGATTTTCACCGCAGAATCAAACTGCTTCTTGAGAATATTATCCTTCTTCGGCAGATCGTGCTCAAAATAAAATTCATAAATGGCCTGGGTAAGCGTATCCTTTTTTCGCAGAAGCTCTTTTTTCTGTTCCTTAAGAAACAAAATCAGAATGTCCGCCGCGGTGGCGTCCTCCGCGATACTGTCGGAAAACACATCGTCCGCCTCCTCGGTTTCCAGCCGCATAACCTCCATAAATATCTGGCTTGTGCTGTCAAAGTACAAATACAGCCCGCCCCGGCTGATGCCGCAGGCTTCCACGATATCCTTCATGGTCACTTTTTTAAAGCCCTTCTCCACAAACACTCTTCTGGCCGTTTCCAAAATATATTTCTTCTTCTGTACCGATTTTTCTCCCATTCCCGTATTCCTTCCATCAACAGTCAAAGGGCTTGTCCCAGTATTCTATGATCTCCTTCATCTTCTCCAAAACAAGGAAAAAAATCCCCTCAGAAACAGCCTGGCTCCAAAGCACAGCCTTGGTTCTGCCGCCCAGCACGTAATAAGAGAGAATCCCTTTAAGGACGTCCCAGTCCCTCCAGCCCGCTCTCTTGATGAGACGTCTTTCGTCCTCATGGCTCTGTATCCGGTTGCGGGTATATATGTAACGGTAATTGCGGTCCATAAGAGACGAACCCGACACCTCTTTTATGAAGCTTAAAAGCGTTGCATCGTACACCGGAAAGGCGATGGAGTGCGCCCCGATATCCTGTCCCTGGTAAATAGAGCTGGCCTGTGTGCCCGCACTTTTTTCCAGCCAGGGCAGATAACGAAAAAGCGGCATCGCTGCCCGCTTATACTCCTGCAAAAGCCGCTGCCGATATTCTAAAGAGTCCTCCATCACTACACCTCCCATTAAAACTGACACATATGTATTTTTATTTTATCACATTTCTATCAAAAGTACAGTAGAAAATTACATATGCTTTGTTGTATACTATATTATATATAAATGTGAACAAACTGACGAAAGAGGTATTATATATATGGCCGGGATTACACTGGAAAAGGGAAAAAGCATCTATGAATACGGACAGCCCATGACGGTTCTGCACCTGATCACAAACGGAAGGGTAAAGGTCTCCTATCCGGGAGGCTCTTACACTCTGGGCAAGGGAGATGTGATCGGCATCTGCGAGATATGCTCTGAAATTCATTTCCTGAGCTATCTTGCCCTGGAGGACACCTCCATTCTCACCTATACTCTGAACAATGTGGAATCGCTGGAGGATATGCTTCAAAAACGCTCCGATCTGGCAAGGCTGTTTCTGCTTTCCGCTTTTTACCAGCTCAATCATCTGCTGGATCAATGTTCCCTTTCAGAATTGAGCTGCAGCAACCTGTACCAGAATCTTCTGGAGGATTACGAGAAATATAACAGCCTGTGCGCCCGTTACCGGATTCCTCCCAGAGCCCTTGAGGGCATGGAAAGCCTCACCGCCTATCTGGGCGAGGAAGCTCCTGATATCTGGTTAAACAGCTTTTATCTTGGGCTTCAGCACATTTATACCGGAGAGCACTATAAGCCCCTGGTTCAGGAGCCTGGCATTTCCCTTGGCTTTTTGCGTAAATGCAGTCTGGACTTCCGCAAAACCTATTTCGGCCTGGATGAGCAGTTCCATTACCGCAAGCAGCTTACGAACCTATATTTCAACGAAAATGCAAACGATATATTTGACCTGTACACCTCACTCTACTACAAGCTCGGCCCGGACTGTGCAGATACGGAATCCGTCCTGTCAGATATCAATAGAATGATATCACAGTTTGAATCAGACTCCTGCCTGGATGCGCAGATGGTGGAAAAACGGATTCAAAGCTTCCGCAAAAACCTGTCGTTGATGAAGGAGCCTGCCGCCAAAAAGGATGAGACTGCGACAGATACCTCCCTGATGCAGGAATTGGCCGGTTCCCTGAACACCATCCTGGACTTTGCCGGTTCCGATCTGGAGCTTTGTTCCAGCTTCCGCCAGCATGTGCATTCCTACAAAGCCCTTCCTGACAAAAATTCTATGGAGGACGAATGCTGCAGCCTGCGCAGAAAACTGACAGAGGAATTTAACGCCTTGTACTCCCTGCTGTTTCAGCGCACCTTGGAGACTTCCTCCGTTCCCAAGGCCGTAAAAATGTTTTTAGCCTTCGGCTATGTGGACGAGGAGCTGGCCGGAGCCGAAAACTGCGCACTGCTTTACAGGCTGTCGGAAACGCGCACAGACCGCAGTGAATTCGGGGTATATACCTTTTACGACTGGCTGCTGGCAATTTTTCAGGGAAAAAAAGAGCCCAGCCGAAACGAATTTGACCAGGACTATTCGGACTACATACACAGGCAGAAGGCCAGCGGCAACATCACGGAAGCGGAATTTAAGGATCTGGAAAATAATTCCATGGGAAAGGTAAACTACGAGCTGCGCAATTTGTTCCCTCCGGTCAACAAAATGACCTTCGGGCGCATCGCCACTTTCTGCCCTATTTTCATCTCCGACAATGTGCTCAAGGATCTGAATGATTCCTATGTAACCCTCACCAAAGTCGGAAAAGCCTTTGAAGCCATCAAAAAAGTGGACTACAGCGCCTTCTACCGGGAAAGTCTGGACTATGATCATCTGGATATCATGGGGAAGGAGCCCATTCACCTGGAATTTCTTCCGGACATTATCCTGATGCCCAACGTGGGAATTCGCGGCGTAATGTGGCAGGAAATCGAGGGTAAATACCGCAACAGCAGCGGAAGAATGTTTTTCTCTATTTTCCATATGGAGGACTTTGTCACCTCCATGATCCGTCTCACAGGAGAATTCCGCTGGGAGCTGTGCAAGCGCATTCAGGGTGCCCGCTGGAATGATATCAGCGACCGTTCCCTTACCAGCGAATATTTTGACTATATTCAGTTTTACCGCAAAAACCACGAGCTGAGCAACGAGGCCAAGGAAAAGGTGCGTTCCAGTCTCCAGCGCGCCAAAAACAGCTTCAAGGAAATGTTCGTGCGGGATTATATCACCTGGATTATTTTTGAGGGCAGCGGCTCTCCCCGCCTCAACAAGATTGCAAGAAGGATATTGTTTACCTACTGTCCCTTCCCAGCAGATCTTATGAAAACAGTGAGCCAGAACCCGTTCTTTTCAGAGCTTATGAACCGCCACCGCATCACCACGGCCCAGCGGCTGCATCATGTGGACATGCTCATCAAGAAAATACAAAACACCGGCTCTCCTGTCCCCGACACCCTGGTACATGAGCGCCAGTTTATTGAAGGCACTGTCTCTAAATAGACCTGCCTGTGGCTGCACCCCACTTTTTCTTGTATACAAGATAACAGGGCACCCCCACAAAAAACATGCCTCCCAGCATATTCCCCAGGGTTACCGGCAGAAAGTTATGTAAGCTGTTGAGAATTGTCAGACGCTGCAGCTCTTCCTGGGCAATCCCGTAAAGCTCCAGCGCTCTGGCAGCATACATTTCATTTCCCGCTGCCAGAATACCTATGGGGATATAAAACATGTTGGCTACACAGTGCTCAAAGCCCCCGGCCACAAACGCCATAATGGGGAAAAAAATAGCCCACACCTTTCCGGTAATATCCTTTGCCGCCGTGGCCATCAATATGGCAATGCACACGAAAATGTTGCAGAGAATGCCGGAGGCAATTCCCTTCACCGGTGTGATGGATACTTTTGCAAGGGCTGTCTTTATGGCAAAGGCCCCAAGCATCCCTTCTGTATAATCCAGATTTCCCGAAAGAAATACCAAAACATCTATGATAAGAGCGCCTATCAGGTTGCTGAAGTATACCACCCCCAGAGAGCATATGGCTCTTTTTAAAGAAACTCTTTTATCAATCACATCCAATACCACCAGGCAGTTACCCGTAAAAAGCTCTCCGCCCACAAAGACAATCATCATAAGCCCCACCGGGAAAATAGCTCCGGCTGCCATCCTGGACAATCCCACATTCTCAATTCCGTGCATAACGGTGCTGCTGGCGGCTCCGCCCATGGCGATAAAAGCTCCCGCCATCACTCCAAGAAGTATCATCCTTCCAAGAGGAAGCCTGGCCTTCTCTTCGCCAGCCTTCATATTTTTTTCAATCACCTCTGCCGGTTTATTCATTCTTGCTTCCATACTCTCTGTTTCCTTTATCCGTTGTTTGTTATTTATTTATCATTCTATTTCCCCGGCTATTCTACAATATTCCACAGGATAAAATCAAGCTGTTTCAATCATATGCTTGTATTTTATTCCATACAAAATCCGCAAAAGTTTATACTTTTTTTATAATTTTAGGGGTAGACAAAATAGAATTTTTGCGCTATACTTAACTCATCTTGATAGAGATATCAAGACCTACTAATTAGTAGTGTAATTCCGGAAGAATTCCCCTTTTACACAATCGAAGCGTCCGTAGGGAAACCTACGGGCGCTTTGATTGTGTAAAAATAAATTTTAGGCCAGAGCCTAAAATTTATCTACAAAGTCTGTGCCCGTCTCCCCTTTCATCTTCTCTATATAAGGAGCGGGATTTTCTTCCATCTGAAGCAGAATGTCCAAGGCTGTCAAGAGAAGCCGTTCCCGTCTGTACCGATTCATCTCCAGGGGCCTGTCCATGTATGCCTTAAAATGGTCCACCTGCCATACCAAAACATCCGCCAGCGTATAGCCTTCTACCTGATACCTGCAGAGAAATTTTCCATAATCATGATAGTAGGCAAGCTCTTGTAAAACTCCGCTGGAATTTCTGATTCTGTTCCAAAGCTCTTTGGCATACTCCGGAGACTCTCCCGCCGCCTCCGCCAGGATCCCCACATATTTTTCCAAAGTCTCCAATGCTTTTTCAAGCTGTTCCTTCTGTGTCATTTTAATCCCTCCTTTTTCTTCCAAAGTCGTCCCCACCCGTAAAACGGGGGTCTCGGGACGCGGGCTCTAAGCCCGCCCTGCTTGGCTGCACCCAGGGCGCCGGCTTTCTCTTTAAATGCTATGGGAAGTCGTCTCCTGGTCAGCCAGCTTTACATCGTAACCGAGAACGGCAGCAATTTTTTCCACATCCGAAAAACTGAAATTATCTTTATATCTGCTACACTGGAACGCTTTCCATGTTTTTCTTTACTTTTCAGCACAGAAAACACGCCCGTTAATTCGTTTAGCATATTATATTTTTTAACTTCTCCTTTGTCAAATGTGAGTAATAAAACATAGTTTTCTAACGGTTCTACAGCTTTGATCCTTCTTGGATTTTCAAAATATTTTTTACTCTATCTTCCATCGCAAGTCCTCCATTATCTCAACGGATCAATCTGGAACAATGTTTCTTTCTGCCTTGCAAGATGCCAATTTTCCTTTAGCTCGTCCTGATGTAACGCAGCCCAGCCCATAAGCATTTTTAATTGCTTGTCAGGCATATCCCCATTGATTTTTTTCTATCTCATTTATATCTATACAACATTCATATTCGCCATAATTCGCATAAAAATGCGGCGGCATTGTGTTCTCGATTTCTATCTTCCAGAGGTTCCGGAATCAACAATTTTTCAATAACCTTTTCCAACTCTGAAAAATTATACTTTCTTTTCTGGCATATCTTTATATCTTTCATGTATATATGATATTCACAGTATCACTGATTCATAAACGGCACATCTGAAAAGTCTTTCTGATGTGCTGATTGCTCCGGTTCTGCTTCGTTAAGGTCGGCAATAACAAGCCTTGTAATATATCCGTTTACTGTCTCTCCTTTTTTCTTTATACGCTCCTTTGTTCCTTTTGGAAGCGTTATAGATACTCTATCATAGTTTTCCTTTATATGCTCATTCTGGCGTTTATATTGCTTTTCAAGCCGTTCTTTGGCTTCTTTTCCTGTCATGCTCCGACCTTCTTTCAATCAATATTCTTAGTTAAATAGTAGCATTAAATACTTATTTATGCAATACGTTTAATACTTGAGTTTCCGCAGAATTATCTCCACCAGGCAAATCTGCCGTATCCTGTTATCCACAACTTTCAAAAAATGCCA
>NZ_CALWMU010000053.1:0-15887 GCF_944382095.1 Candidatus Acetatifactor stercoripullorum | reverse complement strand
TTCCATAAGGTTCCGGGGCGTGAGGTTCCGGAGTCCTGCGGGAAGCGTGGAAAGATCCAGTGTCCGGTTTTGAGGGTGCAGAAGAGGGAAGGCACAAGAGAATGATCCTCCTTAGCTCAGTCGGTAGAGCATGCGGCTGTTAACCGCAGTGTCGTTGGTTCGAGTCCAACAGGGGGAGCTTTGAGAGGGAAAAGGCGGGAAAAGAGACGGCTCCATGGTCAAGCGGTTAAGACATCGCCCTTTCACGGCGGTAACACGGGTTCGATTCCCGTTGGAGTCATTTGAAGTCATAGCGGAGGCGTTATAAGCATATAATGTGATATCTGGCGTCTTAGCCAAGTGGTAAGGCACGGGTCTGCAACACCCTTATCGCCGGTTCAAATCCGGCAGACGCCTTTTACAGGGAACCATAGAAATATGGTTCTTTTTTTTGTGTGCAGATTGATAATGAAAGTATATGTCATGTGTTGTTTAGAAAAAATTTTGAAATTATTTTAAATTTTAAGTCGAAAAAATTTATTCTTTTCCGCTAGAATCAGGGTACGAAAGGAGTGCAGAGCCTATGAAATATCTTACACTGACCGTACCCTGTTATAATTCACAGGATTATATGAGAAGATGTATAGACTCCTTGCTGCCGGGAGGCGAAGACGTGGAAATTATCATTGTAAACGACGGCTCTACAGATGCAACAGGGCAGATTGCCGCAGAGTACGAAAAAAAATATCCTGGTATCGTAAAAGCCATACAGAAAGAAAATGGGGGTCATGGATCAGGCGTCAATACAGGAATGAAGCTTGCCAGGGGTTTGTACTTTAAGGTGGTTGACTCTGATGACTGGCTGGATGCAGAAGCGTACAGGAATCTGCTGAAAGAAATCAAAACCCGCTGCGGTAAAAATCAAGAAGAGATGCTGCCGGATTTGATTGTGTGCAATTATGTCTACAATCATCTGGAGGAAGGAACCAGCCGCAGCATGGCATATCGAAATGTATTTCCTCAGAAAAAAGTATGCAGCTGGAATGACATGAGACATTTTAAACCCTCTCAGTATCTGATTATGCACGCGCTGGTTTATCGAACGGAAATTCTCAGGCAATCCGGTGTGATTTTGCCGGAGCACACTTTTTATGTGGATAATATTTTTGCATATAATCCCTTGCCTTATGTGAAACATATTTTGTACTTGGATATGGATTTGTATCAGTATTATCTGGGCAGGGAGGATCAATCCGTCAATGAAAAGGTTTTAATGAGCCGCATTGATCAGCAGATTCGAGTCACAAAAATCATTGCGGGCAGCGTGGATTTGAATGAGGTAAGGCAGGTTTATCCCAAGCTTGCAGATTATATGTGCAGAAATATTTCTATCATGATGGCCATATCGTCTATTCACCTGCTTCTGATACAGAATGAGGATGCAAAGCAGAAAAGGAAAAAGCTGTGGCAGGATATGAAAAAGGAAAATCCTGCACTTTATTATCGGTTGAAGTATACTACCTTAAGTGGTTTTACTTATCTTCCGGGAACATTGGGCGGCAAGCTGACGGTGGGAGGCTATCGGATCGCCAGGAAAATATACCAGTTTCAATGAGGGGCATAATATGGCACAGATATATCTTGCATTTGTGGACACTCCCGGGATTTTTGCAGCGCTCATCCGTTCTTTCCAGAAACGCAAATATGTGCATGTGGTACTTTCGCTGGATGCAGATCTGGAGGAGGCTTACAGCTTTGGGAGGAGAAATCCCTTTATCCCTGTGATAGCGGGCTTTGAAAGAGAAAAAAAGGAGCAGATTGTGTGTGCGTTTCCCATGGCTGAATATAAAATATGCCGAATGGAATGCAGTGAGGAGCAAAAGAACCGCATACGGGAGGAGCTTCACAGAGATTACCGCAGGCGCTTCCGCCTCCACTATGCTGTGGCGGGACTGCCCTTTTTGGTACTTGGCAGAAAATTTTACATAAAAAACCAGTATACCTGTTCCTCTTATGTGGCTAAAATCCTGGGAAAGAATGGCATTGTCATTTCCCAAAAGCATTTTTCCCTGGTAACGCCCGGAGACGTACAGGAATATGCGGACAGGAATCTTCAGGTCATTTTTGAGGGAAGGCTGTCGGAGCTGACAGGAGGGGAAGCATCAAACAAAAGGACGAAAGGGATTGCTGTTTATGAATAAAAAGAAAAGTAAAAAGCTTGCAGCCCAAGTCCTGCTGTTTACAGCGGTTATGCTCCTTACCTTTTACGCAGTGTTCCGGGGCCAGGATTTAGGGCAGATCGCGGCGGCTGTGGGACAAATGTCTCTTCAGGGCGTTTTTCTTGCAGTTTTTCTGGCACTCTTTTTTGTGGCTGCAGAAGGCTTTATGATCTGGTATCTGCTGCGGGGTATGGGCGGCGGAACGGGATTGCTCCGGTGTATGGGATATTCCTACGTGGGATTTTTTTTCTCAGGGCTTACGCCTTCCGCCACAGGCGGACAGCCTATGCAGCTGTATTATATGAAAAAGGACGGAAATTCTTTGTCGGGAAGCTCTGTAGTGCTGCTGGCAGTGGCCATAATTTATAAATTTGTGCTGGTGGTGACAGGTATTTTCCTGCTGTTGTTTTGGAACAGGCCCTTGCAGAACAGACTTCAGGGCTATTATGCTTTGTATCTGTTTGGGCTGTCCCTGAATGTGGTGGTAGTGTCTGCACTTTTGCTTGTAATGTGCCGGCCGGAGATTGTGAGAACTATCTTACGGGCGGGGGAAAGGACTTTTGTAAGGTGCAGGCTTCGAAAAGAGAGCGCCGGAAGCGAGGAAAAAATCTCCGCTTTTATTGACGGTTATGGGGAAGCGGTCTCCTATCTGCGCACGCACAGAAGGGCCGTGTGCGTGGTCGTGGCGGGAACCTTTTTACAGCGCTTCAGCGCTTTTTTGCTGACCTATGTGGTGTACTGGGGGCTGGGTCTTTCAGAGACGTCTCCGCTCACCATTGTGCTGCTGCAGGCTTCTGTTTCCATTGCGGTGGACATGCTGCCCATACCCGGCGCCCAGGGGATTACGGAGGCAATGTATGGGGCAGTTTTTCTGAGGGTATTTACGGAACAATATTTAATGCCTTCCCTGTGCCTCTCCAGAGGCATCAGCTTTTACTTTACTATGCTGGTGAGCCTTTGCGTTACCTTTTTGTTTTGGTGCCAGGATATCAGGAAAAAAGAGAATCTTTCGTAAAAGTATTGTCTTGTATGGAGAATGAGGATATCCTTGATGTAGATCACTATGATTTTACACAAGGAGAAGTGCATGAAAGGAAATACTGTGCTGTCCGGTTCGGAGATAAAAGTTCAGGATCGGAAAATAAAGCTGGATGAGCGGCATTTATATCTGGACTGCAGCCTGACACAAAGGCAGGCGGAGAGCTCCCCCTTCCTATTTCGAGATTTGACAGAGCTTCTGGATTCAGGGCGTCTGCAGGACGGAAATCAGGAAAATCCCATGACGGTGTATCTGGCTCCCGGGGTTTACTGGATCGCAGAGCCGGGGGATGAGCGGATTTGTACAGCAAAACCCGGGGATAAGCTGCCCTATGAAAAAAAGGTAAAGTGTCAGTGGCTTTTTCTGGAAGGGCTTTCCCAAAACCCTATGGATGTGGTGATTGCTGCTGACAAGGGGCAGTCCCATGGCTGTATCGGAAATTATACTATGTTTCACTTTGAGGGGGACGGCCTCCATTTGAAAAACCTGACTGTGGGAAACTACTGCAATGTGGATTTGGTCTATCCCAAAGACCCGTCCCAGAACCGGAAAAAAAGGACTTCGGCGGTGACGCAGGCTCAGCTTGGAGACGTGGAGGGAGACTGCTTTTTTGCGGAAAACTGCAGATTCATAAGCCGTCTTAACCTCTATCCTTTCTGTGGGGCAAAAAGAAGCCTGTACGATAGGTGCCATTTTGAGAGCACGGATGATGCCCTCAACGGGAATGCGGTGTACCTGGAATGTGATTTTGACTTTTACGGAGGGCGGCCCTTGGCCTGTACCCAGGGGGCGGGCTGCGTTTTTTTGGACTGTCTCTTCCGCATCCGGGGAATCCGGGCCAGGGAAGAGGCGGACCAATATTTTATGAAGGGACAGGGAACCGTTTATCTCATCCGCTGCCGCTTTGTGGATGAAAGGGATTGGAAGGAGCCTGCTTCTAAAGAAGGCCGCAGGCTGTCCGTGGAGTGGACCAGATATCCGGAGGCTTCTTTAAAATGTTATGAATATGAAAACAGCTTTGAGGGAGTCCCCCTTTGTGTGGGAACGCCGGGGAAAGATACGGTTTCTCTGAAAGGAAAGGACGCCCTGAAGGCTTTTCCTATTCAGAACCTTCTTGGGGGAGAGGACGGCTGGAATCCCAAAGGACAGCTATTCCCGGAAAAAGAAGAAAGGATTCCCATAAAGCTTATGCTGGATACGAAGGAAGTGACGCTGGAAAAGGGACAGGAGGCATATCTGGAAGCCTTTGAGGTTTTCTTTGACGGAACGAAGCGTAAGGCCCGGGACGTGACCTTTCGGCTGAGCGGTTCTGTGGCAGAAATAAGGCCGGAAGGGGAAAACAGCTGTGTGATTACAGGGAGCAACAACCATAAGACAGAACAGAGAGCGGTGCTCACCGCCCTCACAAAGCAGGGCCTCGAGGCGGCGGCGCTTATCATGGCAAGGCCTGCCAGAACACAGCCGCCGGCATGGGAGCAGATGCCCTGGATCAAATATGACAAGGGCGTTTTTCGGCTGCAGTACAGCTTTAGGGACAAAGAAGAAAAAGACTATTCTTTGGTGGAATGGTATGTGAGAAGAGACGGGGAGGAAATATTGGTGCGGGAAAGCAGCCAGGGAGCCGGAGACTTAGGTTATACGCCTGTGGATGATGACATAGGCGGCAGGCTTCTTGTTCGAGTTACGCCAAAAAGCAGCAGCAGCGGCTATGGGGAACCTGTAACGGCGGCAGCGCAACAGGTCATAACCTGGGAGCAGATACCCAAGCATGGTCATCTGGAAACAGATTTTACGGCTTTTCCCAAGGTTTGCCAGCCCAGGCTGCAAAAAGGCCGCTGGATCAACGATTTCTATGAACCCGTGGAGAAAGGGGAGCTTAAGGAATGGCGGAAATGGGTGACGGAGCTTCCGTCGGCGCCCTGGGGGTATGGGGAACTGGGAAACGGCTGTAAGGGAAAGGGCCTGTATCCATTGGTCCAGGGGGTAAAGCTTATGTATGCCTTTCGGGAGCGATGCAGCAATATGAGGCTGGAGCTGGTGCTGGACCCGGCGAAAACCGGCGGCCAGGGCTTTGGAAGCGCCGGGCAGTATCTGGATGTGTGCGTGAAGCTGGAGGAAACCCTCCTTTCCGGCTATGGACTGCGCGTGATGCGCACTGCCCGGGCGGCGGACGCAGTGGCTGCGTTTCTGGTGAAATATGAAGGAGGAATTGCAAGACCCATATCCGAAAAGGTGTATACCTCCTGCTTTATCACCGGCTGTCATATCCTGCTGGAAGCAAGGGGAGAGGTTCTTACAGCAGAGATGTTTACGGAGAGAGAGATTCCGCCGGGGAAAGCCTGGGAACGTCAGGTGCGTCTGGAGGAAAAAATCAGCCCCGACGTCCGCAGCGGCTTCGGCATTTTCCACACGGGAACCAACGGAGACGGAGGCTGGCAGAATACCATTATGCTGCACCGGCTTACGGTGGATGTGACAAAGGATGGTTAAAAAGGGGCTGGCAACAGCCCCTTATGAAATTCCTGCAAAGACCTCTCCAATAGAGCCGGAGATCAAAAGGTCAGCAGAACCGTCCCTGGGGGTGGGGGATTTGTTGATGACCACCAGCTTGTCTCCCTGAAAATAATCGATGAGACCGGCGGCGGGGTATACGGCCAGGGAAGTGCCGCCTATGATCAGCACCTGAGCATTATGGATGTAGCTGACGGCTGCGTTTAAGGTGGCCTGGTTCAGACTTTCCTCATAGAGCACCACATCGGGCTTTACTGCACCGCCGCATTTTTCACATTTCGGCACTCCTGTGCTGTTTAGAACATAGTCCAGTCCGTAAAAGGCATTGCACCGCTCACAGTAATTGCGAAGCACGGAGCCGTGGAGCTCCAAAACCACCTTGCTTCCTGCAGCCTGATGGAGGCCGTCAATATTTTGGGTGATTACTGCCCGCACCTTGCGGGCAGCCTCAAGCTGGGCCAGCTTTTTGTGGGCGGCGTTGGGCTGTGCCTTGGGAAACAGCATCTTGTTGCGGTAAAAGCGGAAAAATTCCTGGGGATTCGTCCGGTAGAAGCTGTGGCTTAAAATGGTTTCAGGGGGATAATCATACTGCTGATGGTACAGACCGTCCACGCTGCGGAAATCCGGGATGCCGCTTTCCGTGGAAACGCCGGCGCCGCCAAAAAATACAATATTGTCATATTTTTCTACGATTCTGTTTAATTCTGCAATAGATTCCTTTAAATCCATGAAAATCACCTCTCATTCCGAAATTATTTTTGTACGGAGAACACCAGATGGGGCATATCCATGCCGTAGTAATGCTTCACCAGACGATCTGTTACCACCATGCCGTTTCGCCGTGCTACATTTTGGGAGGGAAGATTATTTTCCCGGATAATGGAAAACACCTCCGGCGCCTTCAGTACCTCAAAGGCGTACCGCTTACAGCCCTGGGCGGCCTCTGTGGCATACCCCCTGTGCCAGTATGCTTTCTGAAACAAATATCCGATTTCCAGAACCTGTCTGCCGTTGCAGTCCTGCATGGTCAGCCCGCACTGACCAATCATTTCCTGTGTGTCTTTTAAAATAACCGCCCACAGCCCAAAGCCGTATTCCCGGTAGCGCGCAAGCTGCCGATCCAGCCACTGCTGTACCTCTGCGCTGTCAAAGGCATGTTCATAGGCGTACATGACCTCCGCATCCTGCAGTATCCTGCATAGACCGTTATAATCTGCCTGGGTCAGCTCACGCAGATACAGTCGTTTGGTTTCCAAAATCATAGGCTGCCCCTCCTTTTTCTTTGATTTTACACCCGGCAGGTGTTTCTGTGCAAGGGCAGGGAGACCCATTGAGGGATACAGCTTTCAGCCGACGTCTTGCCGAAAAATTTTAACAAATACTAAGAAATTATTAAGAAAACCAAGAGTATGTGCCTATTGAGACTTGGGCGCCGGGTGTGATAATATAAAAAAGAAAACGCACTGTAAGCAAAAGAAGAAGGCTATGGGAAGAAAAAAAGAACATTTGATCCCCTTGGAAAAAAGTAAAAAAGTGATTTATCTGGAAAAACGCGGCAGAAAGAGACGAGGCATGAGTGTATTTGCGGTAATTTTTGGCGTGCTGGGCTTATTGTGCCTTTTGTACTGCCTGATCATGGGACTGTTTGTAAATTATGGAACCAGATTTTTCCTGGTATGGGGCGCATTGGGAGTTTTCTTTGGGGGCATAGCGTTTGTGCTTGCCAGAAGAAATCTGCTGGAGCGGCTGCCCATGTGGTTAAAGCTTGGGGCTGTTTTTATTTTTGCTGTGGGGATGCTGGTTTTTGCCCTGGTGGAGGGGATGATTTTATCCCGATTCTCAAGTGATGGACAGAGCGGCGCAGACTATCTGATCGTGCTCGGCGCCCAGTGGAGGGAGGACGGCCCCAGCTACTTGCTGAAAAAGCGTTTGGATCAGGCTTTGGAATATTTGGAGGAGAATCCGCAAACCCAGGTGATCGTGTCGGGAGGCCAGGGCAGCAATGAGCCTGTCAGCGAGGCGGAAGGGATGTATGGCTATCTGGTAGAGGCAGGCATCCACCCTGAGAGAATTCTTTTAGAGGCAGAATCCAAAAGCACGCGTGAAAATCTGGCATTTTCCGGGGAGCTTTTGGACAGGGCAGGAGACCGGGTAGTGATTGTCACCAACAATTTTCATGTATTCCGAGCGGTGAAAATTGCAGAGAAGCTGGGATATGAACAGGTGGAGGGGCTGGCTGCGGGTTCTTATCCGCTGTCCCTTCCTAACAATATGCTGCGGGAGTTTTTCGGGGTTTTAAAGGATTTTGCAGTGGGAAATTTGTGATGGAGGTTTCGGGATGGAAATCAATGTGGGAGATATTTTAAGGCTGAAAAAACAGCACCCTTGCGGCAGCAGGGAGTGGGAGGTGCTGCGTGTGGGCGCTGATTTTCGTTTGAAATGCTTAGGCTGCGGCCATCAGATTATGATTGCCAGAAGGCTTTTGGAAAAAAATATCAAGGAGATCAAGGAAGGAAAGTAGGTCCTTGCCCCTGTTTTAGCTTAAAAGCGGCAGGAGAAAGAGGGCGCCCTGATGATCGTCCTGTCTGGTCAGAAGCTCCTGCAGGAGAGAGGAGGCCTCTTTTTTCTTTTCCTGTTCCCCTAAGGCTGCCAGCCCAAGGCTTCCTAAGGCTCTTAGGTAATTGCAGTACTGGGTGTTTCGAAGCTTGGGGTTATCCTGATATACTTCGATTTCCGGCAGGGAAACGGCGAAGAAATCATAGGAAATCTGGTCAAATATATGCTGCTCCCCGTAGGAGATGAGCATGTGGAAGGAGCTGGCCGCTTCTGTGGGATTTCCCAGGCGGACCTGCGCAAGTCCCTGATAAAAAATATAATCGGAGGGCTGGTCATTGTAATAGAGAACGGGCTCCGGTTTCCTGGAGCCGGAGGCTGCAAGCTGCCAATAGTGGGCGGCTTTTTCTTTTTGTCCTAATTGCTCTAAGGCAAGCCCCATGTAATAGTGGGACTGGTTGTCGTGGACATTTGGCAGCTTTCCCTCCCCCAGATTTTCGGGATAAGTAAGGCTTCGTTCCAAAAAGGAAAGGGCGGTCTGGCCGTCATTTTGCGCAAGGGCCCGTATAGCCAGGCTAATCAAGGCATAGCGGTATTGGGCGCTGACCTTGCCCTCTCCTCCTTCCCAGGGGTGGAACCGGTGGGAGCAGAGAGCGCTCAGTGCCTCTTCCCATCTGCCCGCACAGTTTAGGAGGGTAATGTAGCGTAGATACAGATCGTCCCTCTGTGCAGTAAGCTTCAGCCGCTGTTCCAGAAAGCGCAGCCTCTCCTCAAAGGGGATGTGGCATTTTGCGCAGAGCTGGTCATGTTCCAGCAAAAGCCTGGGATAGTCCGGATCCAGGGACAGAGCCTTTTTAAGGGAAGCCAAAGCCTTTTGAGGAGCATGCTGCTTGTTGTAATAGGCGATGGACAGGTTGCGCAGGGCCATGGGCAGAGCTTCCTTTTGGCTCACTGCCTGCTCCCAATGGGCAGCTGCCTTCTCATACTGCTTTTTGTCATAGAAGAGATTACCCAGGTAATAGTGGGCCATAGGCGCACAGGGGAGGGTGCGGATGGCGGTCTTAAGGATCGCAATCTCCTCCAGCCTGTTGGGGAAGCAGTAATCGGGGGGGAGGCTTTCTGCCTTTTCAAAGGAGCAGAGGGCAGCCTCCTTTTCCCCGTTCAGATCATAAAAACAGCCCAGATAATAGGACACCATGGGGGAAGAGGCCTTGCAGGCCTCCAGCACGGTTATAGCCTCCGGATACAATCCGGCCCCGCTGTAGAGCAGGGAAAGCTCCAGATAATTGTGGGCTTCCTCCCTCATTTTTTCCCGCCATGGGGCCAATTCCTCCTTTTTTTGTGACAGCTCCCAGGGCTGCTTTCCAAAGAGAGCCTTCTCAAAAAGGCAGCCCATGTATAAGGGGTCTATCTGAAGGGATTCCTCCAGCAAAGAGCTGTTGTCCCTTCCAAGTCTGCGAAGCAGGGCTGCCTTCAGGGTTCGCGCCTTCATGTTGTGCCAGTTGCGGACCAGAGACTGATTCACAAAGGAAAGGGCGCTTTGTGCATCCTTCTGCCGCATAGAGAGACAGGAGAGGCGAAAAAAGGCGCTGCTTTGGGTCTCGGCGCTCCAGGAAGCCTTGTAGTAAGCGTCATAAGCCTCCTCTAAGAGCGCAAAGCCGCCGCCATCGGATTTATCCTGAGCATACTCCACAGACCACAGCAGCTCCAGGGCGAGCCCCAGATTGAAATAGCATTCCCCGTGGTAGGGGTTGGGATTTTTCCAGGTCTGCTTTTGGATGGCCCGGCGGAAATAAGGGATGCTTTCCCGGATATGGCCTCTTTTCAAAAGCAGCAGTCCGTAGCCGTTGTTCAGCCGGATATCGGAGGGGTCTCTTCGCAGGCCTTCCAGATAATAATCGCCGGGCTCATAGGTGGCGTGGCGGTATTGCTCCAGGTGCAGGGCGGCAAGGTAGAGCTCCTCGGTGGATTTTAACTCCTCCGGCTGTTTTAAGGCCTCTGCAGGCTCCGGAATGGGCTGGAGCTTTTTTGGGGCTTCGGTGTATTGCACAAGCGCCTTTCCCTGGAAGGAGACTGTCACGCTGCAGCCGCACAGGCTTTCGGGCGCGGGAAACTGGGCCTCAAAGAAGCCCTCTGGGGAAAGATCGGCTTCCTGTTCAAAGAGCACCTGAGCGTCTTTGGCAACGGTTATTTTGGAGCCGGGGAAGCAGCCGGAGGCGTAGACGCGCACGCAGGCTGTCTGGTCGTTTGCGGGAAAGAGACCTACGGCTGCGTCTCTTGTGGCGTTGCACACTCTGCCCACCCCCTTGTAGGGCATAAAATACTGGGTAAAGGTTTTTTCCTCATAGGGCTTAAGCCAGGAAAAATCAGGCTGATTGTCGGTAAAGACGCCGGTCATCAGCTCAATATAGGGGCCGTCCGCATCTGTGAGATTCCGATCCCAGCTTTGGCCAAAATCTCCGCTGCCCCAGGTCCATTGCTTTTTGCCGGGGGAGATATGGTGGTCTGCCACATGAAGCAGACCGGCCCCCTGCCTTTCATCATAGTTGCCGATAAAGTCAAAATCGGAATGGGCCGCCATGTAGGAGGTGGGAACCTTTATATTTTGATAGCGGGAGATATCCACGCCGGCGGAATAGTCGTACTTGTAGTATTCTCCCGTTGCAATGGGAAAGGCAGAGACGGCCCGCCTGCCATGGTCCATCACCGCATTTACATCGGGGGGAAATACGGAATAGGTGTGTTCGTTTACGGGAACCGCAGGATTGGCCCACCACAGAAAGGTCTGGGGAAGCTCCGTATTGTTAAACAGACGTCCGTTTATCTCTATGTAGGCTTTTTCCGGATACAGGGAAATGCTGGCCATGCCCTTGGTGCCGTACATTTTGTCAATCTCGCTTAAATATACGCTGCAGGAGCCGTCAGGGTTTTGGGACAGTGTATAATCCACCGGAGAAAAGGTGGAGGGCCTGTGGTGCTGGGGCCAGTTAAACTCAATGCCTCCTGAAATCCAGGGGCCGGTTAGTCCCACCAGGGCTGGCTTGATTACATGGTTGAAGTATATAAAATCATAGCCGTTGGTCTTATCTAAGGCCCGGTGGATGCGCCCGCCAAGCTGCGGAAGCACCATGACAAAAAGATATTCGTTTTCCAGACAGACTGCCTGATAGGATACATCCGTAAGCGTATCGCTCAGCTTCTCTGTCACAGGGAGAGGGTAGACCTTTCCCGTGCTGCCCTGATAGGCTCTCTTTTCAATAAATAATGGACTTTTTTCCGCAGGATACACCTGATAGGTGGGAAGGGTAAGCCTCTCCTCCCATATTTTTACAGAACCTTTTGCAGACATAAGAGCTCCTTTCTTTCAATACAAATAAAGCGTTTTGATGGATGGCGCTTTCAGCATAGCATAAATAAGTCACAACGGGGAATATCATATCCTTGTTTTTCATGGACAATATTCCACAAACGTGATAGGCTTTAAGAAAAGCGAGAAAAGGAAGCGGAAAGACGGTGGAATACAGAGAGGAAGGAACCAAAAGGGAGGGCTTTCGGGGAGAGCGCATGATTGTGCTTCCCACGGAGGCATTTGCGGAATATGTGGCTCATCCGCTGGTGAGACGGATGTATCTGACAGATGTGGGCTTTTTCCCAAGGGCAAAAAGGCATTACCGGGAGAGGACGGAGGGGATAGAGGAGTATATTTTTCTGTACTGCACGGAGGGAAGGGGCAGCGTGGAAATCCGGGAAAAGGAAGGATATGGGTGGAAGAAATATCCTCTTGGCCAGAGAGAGGCTGTCTGTATTCCCGCAGGCTGCGGCCATCGCTATTATGCGGATGAGAAGAATCCCTGGAGTATTCTGTGGGTGCATTTTAAGGGAGAGGATGCGCAGCTTTTTCCCCTGGAGGAGTGCACTGTAGCACATTTTGCATCAGAGCATGCCTCCAACCGTATGCTGTTTTTGTTTGAGCTTTTGTTCCGGGTGCTGGAGGCAAACTATACCCTGGGTAATTTTATTTATATTTCCCAGGTGCTTGAGCTGATTCTGGCGGAGACCTATTATCGGGAGAAGCATAATACCACGGGGGAGCAGAACAAGCTTGTGACCAGCGTAATACGATATATGTACGCCCATGTGCAGGAAAATCTTTCCATGGAGCAGATAGCAGAGCATTTTCAGCTGTCTAAAAGCTATCTGCATATGATTTTTCAGAAATATACCGGGCGGGCGCCTATGGAATTTTTCACAAGGCTGAAGCTTACGGAGGCCTGCAAGCTGCTTCGCTCCACAGATCTCTATATTTATGAGGTGGCCCACAGGCTGGGCTATCAGGATCCGTACTACTTTTCCCGGTGCTTTCATAAAGAGGTGGGAATTTCCCCAAAGGAATACAGACACAGTGACTATGCCTATTTGGAGGAGGGTGGAGAATAATGCAAATACAGCTGAAAAGAATGCTTCAGGGCACCTGGAAATTTGGGTTTGAGAAGGGGGAAAGTGCAGGGGAGAAAAGCCAAGGGCTTCCCGAGCTTAATGACACCATAGAACTGCCCTCAACCACGGAAATCAGCAAGAAAGGGAGCTTTGGGCCCAAGGAGGGTCAGACCCTGTTTTTGAGCAGGAAATATCCCTTTACAGGCAGGGCGCACTATGAAAGAGAAATTGAAATTCCAAAGGAGTGGGCGGGCCATCCTATCTTTCTTTTTCTGGAGCGCACCAAATACACAGAGGTTTATGTGGACGGAAAATGGGTATCAGGCTCCCATGAGACCCTGATTCCCCAGAGGCACGAGCTCACAGAGGCCTTGGGGGACGCTGGAAAGCATTTGCTCCGGATTGTGGTGGACAATGATCTGGCCTCCAAGGAGGATTTCCCGGAAAGCCTCCTTAAGGGGCATCAGTATACGGAGCATACCCAGACCAACTGGAACGGAATACTGGGAGAAATCTATCTGGAAAAGGGAGAGGAAGGAAGCTGGGAGATTCCCCAGATTGTGGGAGATGAAAACGCCGGAGGCTTTTTTATCCGCACAAGGGAAGGAGAGAGCATCACAGTATGGGGGTATAGAAGCGACGGCCTGCCGCTGGCAGAAAGGGAGCTGAAATGCAGCGAAATACAGGGAACCCGCCAGGCCTTTTATGCGCTTTGGCAGGAGGGGGAGGATGCGCAGAAAAAGACAGAGCTGCTTTGCCTCTGGGATGAATTCCATCCTGTTTTTTACCGGCTTTTTCTCATTGTCACAGACAAAAGAGGAGGCAGGCAGCAGTATGAGCAAAATGCGGGAATTTTTGGGCAGGAGATCAGAGATAAAAGAATTGTGAGAAACGGCGTGCCCGTGTTTTTGCGGGGGACTGTGGACTGCTGCATCTATCCAAGGACCGGCGCCTGCCCCATGGATAAGGAAAGCTGGCTTAAGATATTTGATCTGTATCGGCAGTACGGTTTAAATCACTGCCGGTTTCACAGCTGGTGTCCTCCGGAGGCGGCCTTTGCGGCGGCGGATGAGAAAGGCATCTATCTTCAGGTGGAGCTTTCCAACTTTGCAGCCGCCCTGTATGGGGAGAAGGATAAAAGGTGTGATAAGGCTCTGTATGCGTACATTTACGATCAGGCGAAAAAGGTGCTTGCCTGGTATGGCAATCATCCTTCTTTTCTGCTGTTTGCGGCAGGAAACGAGATGACGGGGGATTTGCGGGAATTTGAAAGGCTGATCAGGCAGCTTAGAAGCATCCGGCCGGATAAGCTGTATACCCAGGGGGCCAATAATTTTCTGGAGCATCCCGTCTGCAGCGGTGCGGACGACTGCTGGATCATCATGCGGACGGATGAAAAAACCAATATCAGAGCCTCCTTTTCCTTTGGAGACCTGCCCTTGGGATATCTGCAGACACAGGAAGAGCCCTCTACCCTGCACGATTACAGCGCGGGAGTAGGGCAGTCCCCCCTTCCCCTGATCTCCCACGAGATTGGCCAGTATCAATGCTATCCAAATTACAGGGAGATTCCCAAGTACACAGGCCCTTTGTCCCCTGAAAATTTAAAGCAGTTTCAAAAAAGGCTGGAAGAGGCCGGTATGGGTGATATGGCGGACAGATTTTTTCAGGCAAGCGGCAGGCTGGCGGTGCAGTGCTACAGAGAGGAGATAGAAGCGGCCTTGCGCACCAGGGATATGGCGGGCTTTCAGCTTCTGGGCCTGCAGGATTTTCCCGGACAGGGAACGGCCCTTGTGGGAATTCTGGACAGCTTTCTGGATTCCAAGGGGCTGATTACGCCAGAGGAATTCCGGAGATTTTGCGCCCCCAGGGTGCTTCTTGCCAAATTTCCCCGCTATGTGTGGCGGGAGCAGGAGATGTTTGAGGGGGAGATTTTCCTTGCAGATTTTGGCCCGGAAAGCGCACAGGATGAGACATTGAGAGCGGGGCAGTACGACGTGGAGGTAATTTTGTATTCCCAGGAAAATCAGGTGATGGGTCAGGTTCATCTTAAGGGAATCGGCAGTCCGGGAAGACTTACGGCATTGGGTCTGGTGCATTTTGTACTTCCCAGGGTGGAGCAGGCGGCTGTCATGCGCCTTGTGCTGCGTATGGGAGAGGTGGAAAATGAATATCCTTTGTGGATATACAAAAGGCTGCCGGAAAAAAGCGGACAGGACAGCCGGGAAAAATGGATGGGGATAGATTCTAAAAGGGGGATTTTCATCACAGACCGGCTGGATCAGAGCGGAGAGGATTTTTTAAAGCAGGGCGGAAGGGTTGTGCTCTTTTCTGATAAGGCGAAGGAAGGGTACAGCGTTCCCGGAGCCTTTGCCCCTGATTTCTGGTGCTGGCCCATGTTCAGAGACGCCTGCGCAGCGAAGGGACTTCCCGTGGCTCCTGGCACTCTGGGAATGGTCTGTGACAGCGCCCATCCTGCCTTTCGTGGCTTTCCCACAGAGGATTACGCCCAGTGGCAGTGGCAGCCCCTGTTGTATAACAGCAGGCCGGTGATTTTGGACGGCTGGGGAGCTGCAATTACTCCCATTGTGCAGATCATAGACAATTTCGAGCGAAATCATAAGCTTTCCTATCTTTTGGAAGCGAAGGTAAAAGAGGGAGGCAGGCTGCTTTTCTGCGCCGGGGATGTGCTGGGGCATATGGACAGACCTCAGGTGAGACAGTTTTATGAAAGCATCGTAGCTTATGCCGCTTCAGAGGACTTTGCGCCTGCGGCGGAAATTGCCCTGGAGGAGATTAAGAGCATATTTGTGGATGAGTGACAGCCGGAAACGCCCCAGCCCGCGCCAGGGCGCTGATCTGCAGCAGCTCAGCCCGCGCCATTCGCAAAGTCGCGCCAGGGCGCTTTTCGCTGCTGCGCAGCTGTCTTTGCTCATTATCAGGCGCTCTGCTCATAAGAGGATTATCGCTTTGCATTGTGTGCGAGCACCCATGCCCTGCGATAATCCTCTTATGGCTGAGCTGGTATAAAAAATATTCAGGAAAAAGCTTGAAAACTGGGAATTTTTATGGTACCTGTCTTTTGGAGTTGAGTTAAAAAAATAGTGCTAAGCCATAGATTAAAACCTATGACTTAGCATTTTATTTAT
>NZ_CALWMU010000052.1:0-16255 GCF_944382095.1 Candidatus Acetatifactor stercoripullorum | reverse complement strand
GGAACCCGTTTTTGGTTATTACGACCGGGTTCGTGACTTTGTCAGCGAGTTTCGCAAACGCCTGTCATACATTAAAGCGGAACAGGATCACATCCCCATCCTGCACCACATAATCCTTGCCCTCCATCCGCACCAGGCCCTTTTCCCTGGCCGCAGACAAGGAGCCTTGTTCCAGCAGGTCCTCATAATTTACTACCTCAGCCTTGATAAAGCCGCGCTCAAAGTCGGAATGGATTTTGCCCGCCGCCTGGGGCGCCCTGGTTCCGGCCTTGATGGTCCACGCTCTGGTTTCATCCTCCCCAGCCGTCAGGTAGCTGATCAGGCCAAGGAGGGAATAGCTTGCCTGGATCAGCTTCTCCAATCCCGACTGCTTCAGTCCCAGCTCCTCAAGAAACATGGACTTTTCTTCCTCATCCAGCTCTGCAATCTCCTGCTCAATCTGTGCGCAGATCACAAACACCTCACTGTTTTCTCCCGCAGCAAATTCCCGCACCTTTTCCACCATTTCATTGGAAGCCCCGTCGTCAGCAAGATCCTCCTCGGCCACATTGGCCGCGTAAATCACCGGCTTATATGTAAGCAGGTTGTAGGAACGCAGCAGGGCAAGCTCATCCTCATCCTCCACAGACATGCTTTTTGCCATTCTGCCGCTCTCCAAGTGCTCTTTTATGCGCTCCAAAAGAGCAAGCTCCTTCCCAAGGGTTTTGTCCATTCTGGCCGTTTTGGATACCTTGGCATATCTGCGCTCCAAAATCTCCAAATCCGAAAAAATCAGCTCAAGATTTATGGTTTCGATGTCACGCAGAGGGTCCACGCTGCCATCCACATGAATCACATTGCTGTCCTCAAAGCAGCGCACCACATGCACAATGGCATCCACCTCTCGGATGTTGCTTAAAAACTGGTTGCCAAGCCCCTCTCCCTTGGACGCTCCCTTTACAAGACCGGCAATATCCACAAACTCTATCACTGCCGGAGTCACCTTCTTTGACTGATACATATCCCCCAGCAGCTTCAGCCGTTCATCCGGCACCGCCACCACACCCACGTTGGGGTCGATGGTGCAGAAAGGATAATTTGCTGATTCCGCTCCCGCCTTCGTCAAAGAATTAAACAGCGTGCTTTTTCCCACGTTGGGCAGACCGACGATTCCTAATTTCATATCTATCTTTACCTATCCAGAAAGCCTTGATTTTACGGGCTTTCTGCCTTTCTCTTTATTTTGTTTACACCCTTTTTACGCCCTTTTTTCTTAACTGGCAGGCGTAGCTGCTTCCAAAAGCTGAACAGCTTTTACCAGTGATTCGTCCGTAACATGAACATATCTGTCCATAGTCGTTTTAATACTTGCATGACCTAATAATTGCTGCAAGACTTTTGGCTGCATACCGCGTTCAATCGCGCGAGTGGCATAAGTATGACGTAACGCGTGCATACAGAAGCGTTTTATCCCGGCTTCATCACACAACTTGTAAAGATGTGTGTCATAGGAGCTGTTCTTTGCAGGTTCACCTGTTCGCCAGAAACCTTGCTTATGCCGATACTCTAAACTCTTGTTCATCAATCGTTAAATATTTAATATCATTCATAACTGCTGATTTAAACAGGGTTCCCATTGTGATGTAAGCCTGTCAGATAGTTGAACCTGCATAGGTTGTTTCCATTCGATTTAGAACCGCTTTACAGTGCATGGGCTTTCCGCATTCTTTGCCTTTTAGGTTTTTCCCCATGATGTACGGACTCCTTTCTCACTCAAAAAAGAGTCCAACGCAACTACAAAGTATAGCACAAAGACTCCATTTTTTCAATCGTAACCGACAAATCTTCGAGGTTGTTTCACGAACAACTCAGACCGGACTGTGCCTGAAATCATGTTCCTATGTCGGTTCTGTTAAGCTTCTTACGCAAAAAAAGCGCAAATTTCCCCTCTTCTCTTTACATTGCCTTTTTTCAGAGCTGCTCTTTATATACAGTCAATACAAACCGGTTATGCCTTGAAATACCTACCATTCTCGCAAAACAGCATTGTCAAAATGTCGATAGTATTCTTTACCCGTCCCAAAGCAAGGCGCGGGAGCAGGAGCGATAAGGCAAAACGTTTGAAAACAAAACGTGAAAAATCTGAACAGGTGTTGACTTTCACGCTGATTTTATGATATGATTTCAGCGTGAAAGTTGGTGAAATTTTTTGAAGCAAAACACGATTGAAAAACTGCTTGCAGAGAATAACGGTATTTTGAGGACGGCTGATGTTGTCGCCATCGGTATTTCCAAAGAAACCTTTTACAAATATGTAAAATCCGCTAATCTGGAAAAGGCGGCACATGGTATCTACCTCTCGCCGGATTGCTTAACCGATGAAATGTATCTGCTGCAAGCACAATTCCCCAAAGCGGTATATTCCCATGAAGCGGCGTTGTATCTGCACTACCTTGCGGAAAGGGAGCCAATTCCTTTCTCTGTTACCGTTCCGTCAAGCTATAACAGCGGCGGGCTGGTGAAAAAGGGGGTCAAGGTGTACTACGTCAAGCCGGAATGGTACGGCATGGGGATATGTGAAACCCAAACGCCGGGGGGACACGTCGTAAAGGCGTATGACATGGAGCGCACGATTTGCGATATCCTGCGCAAACGTGCGGATATGGACATAGCCGTATTGAATTATGCGATAAGGGAATATATGAAGCGCAAGGACAAGCGCATTTCCGTTTTGAGCCATTATGCCGTTGCGCTTCATATCGAAAAACAAATGCGGGAAACAATGGGGGTACTGTTCTGATGATAAAAACTTCAAGGCAGCTAAAAGACTTAATCCGAAACAAGGCAAAGGGTGACAGCGATAAATCCGGGCTTCTTATCCGCAACTATGGTATGGAGCGTTTTTTGGAGCGCGTTACCCTCTCGAAGTACAAGGATAATTTTATCTTAAAGGGCGGTATGCTCGTTGCCGCTATGGTGGGGCTGGATAACCGGGCTACAATGGACATTGATACTTCAATCCGCAATCTCCCCCTTGATATGGAACACGCAAAGAAAATTGTTGAGGAGATCGCTGCGGTAAAAATCGACGACAATATCCGCTTTGAGATCAAGGATATCTCAAACATTATGGACGAAGCGGAGTACGGCGGTGTGCGTCTTTCCCTTACCGCCTTTTTGGACACAATGAAAATCCCGCTTAAAATTGACATTTCGACGGGGGACGCAATCACGCCCGCCGAAATTACATATCGCTATAAGCTGATGTTTGAGCAGCGGTATATCTCCCTGTGGGCTTATCCCCTCGAAACGGTGCTTGCGGAAAAGATAGAAACGGTGTTGTCGCGGGGCGTATTAAACACGCGGCTGCGGGATTTTTATGATTTATATATCCTGCAGCAAACAGAACTGCAGATTAACAGGACGACGCTTGCGGCGGGTATCACATGGAAAACCGTAATGAACGCTATCCGCGCTTTATGCGATAGCTGTATTTCATAAAAGCAAAGGGGGCTATATGGGCTATCTGCCAGCGACGGGCGCATATATGATAATAGCACTTGCAATCGGCTTTATCGTTATGGTGGTGGGGCTTTTCGTCGGGCATATTATCCTGTTTGACAGTATTACCCTCGGCATTATCGCTGGCGTATGCTGCAATCTCTTTTTCACATTACATTTGCACTTTTTTATGTCGCAATTCCTTTCCCTTTTTTGGTCTCATGCCAATGGACTTTTCCACATCTTTAGAGCTCAGCCGGCAGGAAACAAGAGTAGTCAGTCTTCAAGGATATCCATGCTGCCAGCTATATCCTCCAGCAAATCCTCTAACAAATTCTCCTGATACCCAGCCCTTCTCTCTCTCCGCACACTTTCTGCAGTGGAACATAATATGGGATTCTTTAAACGGTCTAGCTTAGCCAGCCGCCTGTCGCTCAACTTTTCTTCTGAAATTGATTTATCATAATCCTCTGCATTCATCCTCCACAAATGAACTGCCTCTCCATATCGCTGCCACAATCGGTCTGCGATATCCATTCCCTCCGGATCCAGATCACCGCTATAATAGATAACCGCACCGCTTTTCGCCAAATGTGCCAATACCTGAAATGCGGCCACACGCAGCTGTCCGGAGGTACACAATATAGCTGCATTATACTTCCTCGTATTTTCTGCTAAATACAAAAACACCATCTCATTTTCAACCACATATACTTTATGGCCGTCCGCCTTTACTTTTGTAATAGATTTCAAATTCTCTGCTGTAAGCACATAAGGCTCTCTTCGATGATAAAAAGCTTCGTAGGCAGGGTGTAATCCATCTGCCGTCTCTATCTGCACCCCCAAAACATGAACCATGCTTGCAATACTATCGGATACAAGTCCCACCGCCTGCATACATTCACGCCATTCATAAGCATTTTGGGGCATAGTGAAATTTTTCCAAAAGCAGACAGCATGCGTAAGTAATTGTGCCGGCGTTGATCCTCTGTCAAAATAGTGTGGATTTCCGGAAACCTCTGCTGCAAATACCGCCAAAAGATTCTCTTCACCGTCCCTTTTTTCCAGCCAAATCAATGCCTTTCCCACATTTCGTACAAGAAGCTCTGCCTCCTTGGAATTTCGTGCAAATTCTTTGATCAGTATTTGATAACCAAACTTTTTATGACATTGCAATTCCCTTATCCATGCAGGCACAACCGATGTTTTTTCAGCGCAGCCTTCAAAGTAAGCAAAAAGTTCATTGAAAAAAACATCCTTTTCCACCTGAACCTTAGCTTTTTGCTCCTGATTCGTATACAGCGGGCTTTCAAAATAATCTTCCAAAACACACTTCATGTCAATTGGTGCAAAGCGCGTTTTCTGCAATCCCCGTTCAAATTCCTGAAAAGTAATTTTTACAGTTTCGTCCCCAAAAGCCCTCCCAACAATCCCGCCGATCGCACGTCTTTCTTCCTCTGAAGCCTTTTTCAGCGTAATGCTTCCCGCCGCTCTTCCATAGCTTTCCCATTTTTTCCGAAGCTCCTTCATACATCTGCTGTAGGCTGGGTTTCTCTTCAAATAAGCAGCACATTCTCCATTATTGCACATCTAATATCCTTTCATGCCCATTCCAAATATAACGAATCACCGTCACAATCTGCGAGTTCATTGGCCGATGAAGCTCCGCAATCCTGATTCCCTTTACCGTTTCATAGCATCCCCATAAAGATTGAGAATTCATGATATAATCAAAATCCATCTTATGTACCAGCTCAAACATACTGCTGATATTTTTGTCATCCACTCCGGCAAAGGCTTCATCCAAAGCAATCATACGCGGATGTTCTTCATAATCCGTTTTTTTATACTGAGCGTTTACTGCCGCAAAAAGCGGAACATACATTGCCATTGCCTTTTCACCGCCGCTGAACCGGTTAAAAGCAGCATTTGTAAGCGGCTTTTTGTTTTCTTCTCCCCGCCTGTAAAACATTTTAAATTCAAACCATTTGCGATAATCCAAGGCATCACGGACCAATTCCATATAATTGATCAAACCACCCTCTTCCTCCAGTTTCATTTTTTCAATTCGGATTTTACTTCTAAAATGTCCTGCAACCTTTTCAATATCTTCTACCGTCAGCAAATCACGGTCCCTTAATAATATCTGTTCTAATTCCGCCGTATCCAGCTCCACCTCATTTTCCGCGCTGCGCGGCTTCCACTCCAACGAAAAACTAAGCCCCATGGAGGTATCAAGCTCCTTCATCAGGTTTGACATATCCTTTACCCAGTTTCGGCTTTCCGCAATCCGGTCTGTAAGCTGATGGCTGATGGTTTGAGATAGAATATCTTCAAATAATTCCCGATCCTTTTGTTGAATCAAAAGCTCTGTCTCATCTATGGCAGCTTTTATAATCTGGTAAAATTCTTCCAAAAATACCCTTTTCCCATTCCACGCAGACACCACACGGACTCTCTTACGCAGAGGCTGGAATTCTGCCCCCGTGCCAGGCCATTCTCCTGCCGCTTCAAAGCATTCCTCCAGCGAGGTCCCATAATTGGCAAGACTGCCGTTATGTCTCTGATATACCTGAATCAGCGACTGCAGCATATCTCCATACTCACGGTTCTTATCGCTGTCTCTCAATAATCTGACAGCTTCTCTGGCACATTCCGCCAAGCTACGCGTTTGCCTTTCCACAACCAATTTTAATGCAAGTTCCTCTTCAAAAAATTTGCGCAGAATTGTCTCCTCTGCAATCAATTCCTGTAACCGTGCCTTTTTCTGTGGCTCCGCTTCCATCAGATTTTTCAAGATCTGATCCTTGCGTATTCTTTTTTCCCCTAGATCCTTTTCCTGTTTTTCAATGTTTTCAATTTCCTGCCGCAGCAGCTTCAGACGCTGTGCCTTCTGTGCTATCTCCGGACGGCTTAAATATTCCTCGTACTGGCCAATCCTAATATCACATTCTTTCACCTTGACATCACAAGAACGTTTTTCCTCCCAGGCCTCATCCATTATCTGCTTATCCTGCTCCAAATAATCCTGTCCTGAAATATATTTTCCTCTTTCTGTCTCCAGCTTCAAAAGCAATTCCTTACAGCTCTGCCATATATGCTGGTATTCCTCAAGGGCGCCCAGGGCTTCCTCATACTCTTTTTGGGTCCTTCCATAGGGAAAGGATTTGCATTTGGGGAGCATCGTCTGATACTGCGCCTGCTTTCTGTCCCCATATTCTTTTTCCTTCTGCTCTTTTTTTATGTACTCTGCCAAAATACGTTCTAATTCCGCTTTACAGTCTTTTTGGCGTTCAAACGACAGACTCAATTCTTCAAAATCTGGGATATTCTTATATTCATATTCCAGCTTCTCCATATCCTTCTGGGCACACGTCAGCTTCTCCTGCAGCTGCTGCATTTCCTGTCCGACATTCTCAATTTCCTTTTGCAAAGCTTCTATTCTCTGCGCCTTCTTCTTTTGTCTTGTCAAGTATCCTAGAAACTCTGCTTCTGCCTTTTTGGCTCTGCCGGCTAATATCCCTTGTATGAATTGTCCATTTTTACCAAGATAAATGCCATTTCCCGCTTCTGGATTTTCATAAATATTGCTTAAAATCTTCTGAACACTTTCTTTGATTTCCGAGGTCAGCTCCTCATTCAAAACCAGCTTGGAGAAATTCGAAGCTCCCTTCGCCGGTACATAAATCACGGTATCCAGAAACTCCGGACACAATTCTTTCATTTTTGCAAAATTCTGTTCTGACACAACCAAGGCATCCAGCAGTCCCATGCTCTCCAGCTGAGCTTCCAATTGTGCGCAGTCTGCTTCACTCAGTCCGTCTGAAAATTCTACCGTCTTATAAAATGGAACCGCAGCTATTCCTGCTTTTTCCAGGCACTGTCTGGAATATATGATACTCTCACTTCTGTCAGGCTGGATTTCCTCCCTGCTTTGTATCGCTTCCAGCTCCTGTTTTGCCGCATTCAGCTTTTCAGTGCTAACACGGATTTCCTGAAAAATCTCTTGTTTCCTTTCAAGCCATGCTGACCTTTGATTTTCGTAATCATTCCGCAGTAATGCCTGAATTTTTTCAGCATTTGCAATGTTTTGATATTCACGAACCTGATTTTCTGCTTCTTTCAGCACCGCTTTCTGCGGTTTCCAGGATTCTGAATTTTCTGCATGAGAATATAACTGTATAATCCAATTATCCTGACTTAACAGTATCTGATGCTCCGCCTCCGATAGATTTTGTTCCTTTTCCATTTTATGCCTGCGGATCAATTCCAGCTCTTCAGCGGCTTCATCATATTTACGCGATATTTCTTCGAAATCGCGAATCAGCCTGCTGCATTCTTCCACCGATTTTTTGTATAAGAACAGGCTGTTGGAAATTTCTTCCGCCCCTCTTGTCTGCTCCATTCCAACAAAGCGCAGAACCGTTTCATGCCCGTCCCACTGTAGTATTTCCTGCTGTTCCTCCAGTCCCTGCCTTTGTCTCATCAGCATATCCTGATATGCCTCCAGCATGTCCTTAACTTTTTTTAATTCCTGTTCTTTTCGATAAATTTTCTCTTTATACTCTTCAATTTTATCTGACTGCTTCTGGCCTTTTCCCTGTGCCTCTTCCTTTTCCCTTTTTGCATACTGCAATTTTTGGTCAATTTCTTCCAAGTCAGTATCTAATAAACCATTTTTTTCTGTTTCCGCCAATGTTTTCCTGTCAGAAAGCTCTTGCAGACAAATGGCTATATCCCCTAATTCCTGACTGAGTTTATTTTTCTCATTTTGCTTTTCATCATATTCCTGCTGTGCGTTTTCTACCTCTTCTTTCTTCTTCAGATAAGATTGCGCCTTTTTCGCAAGCATAAACTGATTATATCGTGTATATTCATTCCGAATAATTTTCACATCTGCCAAAGCACGATTCAGCATATCCAAACTGTCCTGAATCTCATCCATTTTCTCCATGGCGTCTACCATGGTGCGCAAATCCTCATCTGACAGAGTCTGCAGAGACTCATTCAATATGTCGTATACCCTGGTTGGTTTAAATTCCTTGGAAAGCTTCGGCGCCCGCACTTTCACAAGCAGCTTTATGAACTGCTCATACTGCTCTGCTTTCCGAAAGCCAAAGATATATTGATTGACTAATTTCTTATATTCACTTTGGCTGTCAGTAAAAAGATTATTTTCCCCCAGTTGAGCTTTCATTTCTCTTTTGTCATAAGGGATTTTCGTACTTCCCGTCTCTTTATACAGCCATAAATCATAACCAATCCTTTGACCATCCAAAATCAAAAATCCCCAGAAGTCCATAGGTTTTCCTCTTTTTGCGCGCTGTCCAATCCCTATGGTTCGGTATTCTTCCATATGTTCCTTTTTAAATTCCAGAAAAAGATAACCCGTCGCTTCCTCTTTTCCCTCTTCTCCCAGAAAATAATATTCCATTCTTCTGTCACTGGAGCCAAAGGGATCCAGGCGGCTTGGCGTACGGTCTCCATCCAGAATAAAAGGGATAAAGCTCTGTGTCGTAATTGATTTTCCTGAACCATTCTGTCCTCTCAAAAGAAGCTTTCCATCATAGAACTCAAAGCATTCTTCATCATACAGCCAAAAGTTTACAAACCCGATTCGATTCATTTGCCAGCGATTGCCCAATTTACTCTACCTCCCCAAAATCTTCAGGATAAAAGCCTGCTTGTTTTCCCACTGCAGGCAGAATTATTACCATGTCCCCACTCTGCCGGATAAGCATCCATTCTTTCATATAATTCTTCACTGTATCCACCAGTTTCCCCTCATCCATTTCACGATACTCCTTGCTCCAGCCCATACTCCATTTTTGTCTGCATAAAAGTACCAATTCAGAAAATTGCCGCTCTGTGAAAATAATCATTTCATTTTCCTGCTTTACCACTTCTCCAGCGCGGAACATTTGCTGGATGTGCGCACAGACTAACAGCACTATTTCCGGAAGCATAGCATCTCTTGGGTGAACCTTCCCATAACAATCATCCTCTTCCAACACAAAAAATGCTGCATTTTTATGGATATCCAATCTCCCGCCCAGATTTTCCTCTAAATATTTTTCAACCCACTGTCTTTGATTTTTTAGATACAGAGAATCCACATCCTCATTTCCTTCCCAATACATAGCCGGACATACAGCAAGCTGTCTATATACACGGTTGATTCTTGCAGCGCCTCTATCCTCTTGAATTTCCTCAAATCTCTGTTTTTCAAAATCCTTCCATGTTTCAAAGTCCGATATGTCCATGGGAAAACTTGTGGCAAAATACTTGGAATACCCTGTATTTTCATATAACACTTCCTGTTTCGGTTCCAATCCAAACGCTTCGCTGGCACCCTCATATACCCGAAGCATCTGCATCTTTTCCATATACTGCAAAGCACGTACCAGTGATTTTCTTTGGGAAAAAGAGGTCCAGTCAATTAGAATTTCTCCCTTTAACTTCGTCTCCACATAGTCAATCAATTCTGAAAGAAGAAACTGTTCTCCTTCCTCTTTGTCCTCTAAATACATAAGTACCACACACAAAATGCAATAATCCAGAATTTCTGAAAATTCTTGTATCCCCATAAAGCTTTCCGCATGTGCGGGTATTTTTTCCAGTTTCAGCAGATTTTCCGTATGGATCAGTTTCCAGCCCATCTGTTCCCTTATAAATCTCTGAAACGCCGGTATATCCCTCTTTACCTTATAATAATCTTCCTTGTTGTTATCCTTGCATATCCAAAATTGTTCAAACAGCGTCCGTACTTCATTCATATCATTTAAACTCCACTATATATGTCGGCATCGTCAGATCTCCATCCTCACACTTTAAAACACAGGTGCCCTCTTTCTGTATCAGCCGATATTCCTGTCCAAATTCTGTCTGCCCCTGCTTCTGTGAATTCATATTTGCCATGGTAATCCATTGCAAAAACATATTTTTTGTCATTTCTGAAATCGGTTCCTCAATCTCTGAAAATACAATTTTGTTATCTTTCACATAACGCATTACGATCTCTTTCTGTCTTTTCACACTCTGTAAATAAGCTTCCCGCTGCATCATCTTTTCTAATGATTTATCAGAAAATCCCCTTTTGTCCTTTTTCTCACGATAGTTACGGCTATGCGGTTTTATATAAAATTCCACCGGACTTTCTTCATAAATGCTATTATTGATTCCTTCCTCCTCTCTTAAGCAATTTGTCTTAAAATGCTGTATGTTCTGAATACCGAAAACATGAGCAGACAGACAATGAGCCTCCTCCATATTTTCACATTTCAGGAACATCTCCAAAAACTTCCGGTAATCATCCTTGCGGCTGATTCCCCAATTCTGCAGCTGCACAATCAATGCAGCATTCTGTATAATACTTCTGATGACATCATTTGTAATTTTTAAAACCTTACGGCTTTCACAATCCTTTCCCTGGGTATCAATAAACCATCTTTTTAAGGAATCCCATTTTCCCATGACATTTTCTCTGATATTCGGTTCAAGGTTTCCATGTGATTCCAAAAAAGCATGTGGAATATCTCGTTCGCTTTCAATCACTTTTTCCAAAACGACGCCTTCGATTACAGGCATCTGCCGCATCAGAATCTGTTCAATCCTTTTCGAATGATGCTGCAGCTCCTGTACAAAATCTGTCAAATATTTTATGAACTTGTCCTTATGTAAAACAAACTCTACGGATTTCATAAGATGCTCTGTTTTTCCCGAATAAAAATCTCTCAGATAATCCTGATAATTCTGATTCAGCCGTTTAAAATCCTCCTGCAGTAAACTCCACCACTCGTTCACCTCTTTTAAACCGGCGCCCTGCATTATTTCGGCTTCTTCCAGGCTCTTTTCCAATCGCACAAAAAAGTTTGTAGACAAATTCCCTGATTCCATAAAAATATTTTCTAACCGAACTGTCAATCGTTCTATTTCCACCGCGTATTCTGACATCGTATAACGGTATTGCTTATTTTTATAATCTGCTATGGTATAGACTCTTCCCGGATCCTGCAAGGGTGTCAGATTCTTCCATTTCACCAGCGCTTCCAGATCCATTTCCAACTGGTTCATGGTATAATCGGCAAATTCATTCTCTTCCTTCAGCAGTGTATACACATCTTCCTTATATAATTGAAAGTGCATTTTTTCATATTCACGATAGAAATAACGCATGATTTTCCGATATGTACCTGCATTAGGAACAGATAAATATGAGGTTTCATTAATTGCCTCTAAATGCTGCATATAGAATTCCCTTTCTTCCTGTGTACCTTGCAAAACCAGCAAAAGGCCGCACCCCCACGCAAGCTGGAGGGCAACGACCTCTATATTCTGCGCATACCACGTTTATCTCCCGGCATGCTGGTAATCCTTCTTTTTATTTTTTAATTCTTCATATAATAAGCAGTAATTTTCATAGCGCAGGCGGCTGATCCTGCCCGCCTCCACTGCCTTTTTGACGCCGCAGGCCGGCTCGCTTATATGGGAACAGCCCCGGAAGCGGCAGTCCTGTTCATAGAATGCAAACTCAGGGTAGTACGCTCCAAGCTCCTCCTTCTCCAGACCAAACAAACCAAGGGAGCTAAAACCCGGCGTATCCAGAATGTAGGTATTTTTCTCCACGGCGATCAGCTCCGAATGTCTGGTGGTATGCTTTCCCCGCTGTATCTTTTCACTGATGCTTCCAGTCTCCATGACCACTCCCGACTGCAGACAGTTGATCAGTGAAGATTTTCCCACGCCGCTGGGTCCGGCAACAGTAGTGGTTTTTCCAGACAAAAGCTCTTTCAGCTGCTCAATTCCCAGATTTTGCCTGGCGCTCACCATCAAAGTCCGGTAGCCGCAGGCGCCGTAAATATCCAGATAACCCCTGCCCGCTTCCTCCTCGTCGATGTCTGATTTGTTAAAGCAGACAATACAGGGTATCTCCTGCTGCTGCATCATAATCAAAAAACGATCCAGCAAATTGAAATTGGGCCTTGGCTTTACAATGGAAAAAATCACCAGGGCCTGGTCCACATTTGCCACCTCTGGGCGGATAAGCTGGCTTTTTCTGGGCAGAATTTCGCGAATGTTGCCCAAAAGCTTTTCCTGATCCAGCACGTCCAGCTCCACATTATCTCCCACCAGGGGCTTTTTCCCATCCAGCCTGAATACGCCCTTGGCCTTACATTCGTAAACGCAGTTCCCTTCCGTATGCACGTAGTAAAACCCTGCAATTCCCTTCGTTATCTTTCCCTGCATTCATACCTCATCTTTTGGTCTATTCCGCAACAAATTCTACTCTTCTGGTAAAGGATCTGCTTTCTGTGACGCCCGGCGTGCTTACCGTCTCTCCCGTTTCAGGGTCCGTAGTGGTGCCGCCCTCAGTAGTCACTGTGTACGTCATAGTAATGGTGCCTCCGGAAGAGGTCAGGCCGTAATAGTTTGCCGACTGGGGGAAGGTGGATGTGGTGGTTTCCAAAAGCACCTGTCCGTCATCCGTCTCCAGCCTGATGGTTACCTCTGTTCCTGCCACATAGTCCGGAGCCTCCTCTACCGTAGGCGCGGTGATACTCATATTGCATTTGTAGGTGACTGGCTCTGCCCCCTGGCTCACTTTGATATCAAGAGAGGTTCCCGGGTCCACATAAGAGCCGTGGGAATAGCTCTGATAACAGATATGCCCTTCCTGCACCTCAGCGTTGTACACATAGCTTACACTGCCAATCTCAAGTCCTGCCTCAATGGCTTCAAAGGTGCCGTCCTCCTCAGAAAGACCAATCAGATTGGGCACTCTCACCTTTGTCTCCTCCTTGCCCAGGCTCACCGTAACAGTGATAACGCTTCCCCTTGGCGCCTTGCTGCCGTTTGCAGGATTCTGGGAAATCACAATTCCTGCCTCAATGGTATCGGAATAGCTTTCCGTCTTGTTCACTAAAAATCCCAGACCGATCAGCTCACTGTTTGCCTCGTCAAAGGTTTTGCCCGTCACCCCGGGCACCTCAACGCCCTCTGAGCCTGCGCTTACAGTCAGCGTCACCGTGCTTCCTGCCTCCAGCGAGGCCCCCACACTTACATCCGCGCTGATGACAACACCTTCATCATAAGTGTCGGACTCCTGATATTCCACCTGGGGATTCAATCCAAGCTCCGTCAGGCTGTTCCTGGCATCCTCCACATTCATTCCCCGCACATCAGGCATCTGCACATAGGCGGCGGAGGTCTGGGTCTCCTCCGTGGTGATAATAGGGCTCTGCCTGTTTTCATCCTGCATACCGCCGAAAATCCTCACAGCAAGAAAGATGATTACAGCGCAGATAACCACTCCCACAATCACTGCCAGAGCGGTAGTCACCTTTTCCATCCTGGGATTATAGTCGTATTCGTCCTCTTCCTCCTCTTCCTCGTCATAGTCAGGATCCGCCTCCGTGCGCAGCCGCATGGAATCCTGCCGCTTAAGATGCTCCTCATTTTCCTGATATACGGAGCGCCGTTTAATCTGCGCCATATCGTTATCCGAAATCATGCGGGTGCGGGCCGACTCATCCATGTCCCGCATCACCACGAAATCCTCATCAGGGCTGATCAAGGACTGCTTCAGATCCGCAATCAGCTCCTGCATATTTTGATATCTTCTGTCCGGAGATTTCTGGCAGCATTTTAACACAATGCTTTCCACACTGGCAGGAATCTCCGGTACAAACTCCTTGGGGGAGGGCATTTCCTCCTGGATATGTTTAATGGCAATAGCCACCGTGGTCTCCCCGTTAAAGGGAACCCGGCCTGTGAGCATCTCAAACATAGTGATTCCAAGAGAATAAATGTCGCTCTTTTCATCACTGTAGCCGCCCCTTGCCTGTTCCGGTGAGGTATAGTGTACGGAGCCCATAACATTGGAGGTTATGGTATTGCTGGTAGCCGCCTTGGCAATCCCAAAGTCCGTCACCTTTACCTTGCCGTCCTTTGATATGATAATATTCTGGGGTTTGATGTCTCTGTGAATAATATGATTGTTGTGAGCGGCCTCTATGCCCATGCTCACCTGAATTGCGATGCTGACTGCCTCCTTGTAGGACAGGCGGGCCTTCTTCTCAATATATTTTTTGAGAGTAATCCCCTCCACAAGCTCCATCACGATATAATAGATGCCGTTTTCCTCTCCCACATCATAGACATTCACAATATTGGGGTGCATCAGACCTGCCGCAGCCTGTGCTTCAATGCGGAATTTTGATACAAAGTTGGCATTTTCGCTGAATTCCTGCTTTAATACCTTCACTGCCACATAGCGGTTCAGCTTATGGCATTTCGCTTTATATACATCTGACATACCGCCAGTTCCGATTTTTTCCAATATCTCATAGCGGTCGCCAATCATCATTCCAATCTTGATCATACTTCCTCTCCAATCTCATTCCATGTCCGCCCACAGTAAGCGGCATTCTCTCAGGGATCGATCAATATCACACTGATATTGTCCCTTCCTCCCCTGGCATTGGCCGCCTTCACAAGCTCCCTGGCCATTTCTGCAATATCCCGTCCTCCGCTTATGATCTGTCTGATTTCTTCATCCTCCAGCATGTTGGTCAGGCCGTCCGAGCACAGTAAAACAAGATCGCCCTTTTTAATTTCTTCCGAAAAAAAGTCCGGCTCCACAGTATCCGCCGCCCCTACCGCTCTGGTAATAATATTCTTATCAGGATGGTTCCTTGCCTGCTCTCTGGGAATTCCTCCCATGCGCACCATCTCCTCTACAAGAGAATGGTCTCTGGTGATCTGACGAATGGTTTCATTCACAATGTAAAGCCTGCTGTCCCCCACGTTGGCTGCCTCCAGGCGTCCGTCTGCGCAAAAGGCCGCCACCACTGTGGTGCCCATACCCTCAAGCTCCGGTCGCTCACAAGCTTTCTTTCGTATCATGCTGTTGGCCTCTTCAATGGCGTTCTCCAAAGCACGGACCGGTTTTTCCTGTGATGATTCCCTGATCTTGCGAACCATAGTCTCCACCGTAGTTTTAGATGCGAAATCCCCCGCATTATGTCCTCCCATGCCGTCCGCCACAATAAACAAATTTGGCAGACTGCCCAGAGGATATTCCGAGGTATACACACAATCCTGATTCATTTTTCTCTTCCTGCCGATATCAGTGATGGAAAACGCTTTTGGCACGTCAATGTTCCTCCCCATTTTCCCTTCTAAAATAGTAATATTTGGAAGCCGTTTTTTTCTTGATACTCGCCTATTGTAGCACAACCTGGAAAAAAGGACAAGTTTTAACCACTTGCCCCCATTTACTTTCCTTATATATTATGTCGGTATACTTTCAGAATAAACGCAGGCGGTATAAAAATCTATTGACTGGCTTTGGTTTTACCTCCTATGGAGCTTCCCTTTCACCCCTCCTGATACCTGCGGCGAAGCTGGCCGCAGGCGCCGTCAATGTCTCTGCCCATTTCCCTTCGAACCGTGACATTCACTTTATTTTTTTCAAGGATATTTTTAAATGCCTCCACACTGGCCCTATCCGACTGCACATATTTTCTCTCCTTTATAGGATTGACCGGAATCAGATTCACATGGCAGCACAAGGGCTTTGCCAGGAGAGCCAGCATGCGGGCGTCCTCTTTGCTGTCGTTTTCGCCCCGCACCAGACTGTACTCAAAGGTAATCCTTCGTCCCGTTTTTTCAAAATAATAGCTGCAGGCCTCCATCAGCTCCTGTATGGAATGCTGACTTGCCACAGGCATCAGGCTGCGCCTTTTTTCGTCCGTGGCCGCGTGCAGGGGAAGGG
>NZ_CALWMU010000051.1:0-16835 GCF_944382095.1 Candidatus Acetatifactor stercoripullorum | reverse complement strand
ACTTTAAGACCTATGCGAGACCACTTGATATGTTCATAAGCCGGGTGGACAGGGAAAAATATCCGGATGCGGTTCAGGAGTACCGCTTCGAGCTGCAGGGCGCCGACAGCCAAAGGCAAAAGGAGCGGCTGGAGCAGCCGGAGCCGCTTGACCGGTCCGAGACGAGTCGGCAGCCGGAGCCGCCTGACCGGCCTGAGATAAGTCGGCAGCCGGAGCCGCCGGAGTCTGAGGAACAGGTCACGCTGGATCCTCTTGTCTTGGAATTTTTGGACGCGGACTCCTACGAACAGCGTTTGAATATTCTGGCAGGACTTCATCACCGTATCACGGACGATATGATTACCACTATGGCAATCGCCTGTGACATTGAAGTAAACGACGGGGATGTGGAGGAACGGTATGAAGCGCTGAAGAATTGCCTGCTTACGCTGGAGAAATACGAGTGCAACCGTCTGCGGTAAAAGTCCTTTTGGCAGACGGCGCGAGGCCTTTGACTGGAAGCTTCCCGGAAAGGAGCCTTTATATGCGCAAAGAGAAGCCGAAATTGGTCATAGGTGTTTCCACCAGAGCATTGTTTGATCTGAGTGTGGAAAATGAAATATATGAGACAAAGGGTGTGGAAGCATACTGCAGGTATCAGGCAGAGCACGAAAAGGATATTTTAAAGCCGGGTCCTGGCTTTCGCCTGATTAAGGCCCTTCTTGGGCTGAACGAATGTGGGAAAAAGGAAAAGCTGGTGGAGGTAATCGTCATGTCCCGCAACAGTCCCGGGGCGTCCCTGCGGGTGTTTCGCTCCATCGAGGCGTATGGGCTGCCCATCCTGCGGGCGGTGCTGGCAAGCGGCTCGTCCCTGGCTCCTTATCTGAGCGCTTTTAAAACGGATCTTTTTTTGTCCGCCCATGAGGATGATGTGCAGAGCGCTGTGGACAACGGCATTGCAGCCGGCATCATCTGTACGGAAAATGACAGCAGCCCGTTTCAGGACTGTGGGGAAAAGGCAGATCAGATACGGATTGCCTTTGACGGCGACGCAGTGCTCTTTACGGATCAGTCAGAGCGTATTTTTAAGGAGAAGGGGCTTCATGCTTTTTCGGAAAATGAGAGGCTGAATGCTCAAAAGCCCTTGGAAGCCGGTCCCTTTGCGGGCTTTTTGAAAAAACTTTCGAGCATAAAGGAGGAGCTTGGGCCGGAAAATTGTCCCATCCGCACGGCTTTGGTCACCTCCAGGTGCGCTCCGGCCCATGAGAGGGTGATCCGCACTCTGCAGGCCTGGGGCGTGAAGGTGGACGAGGCCTTCTTTCTGGGCGGTCTGGAAAAAAGAGAAGTGCTCAAGGCCTTTGGAGCGCAGATTTTTTTTGACGATCAGATCATACATACCCTGAGCGCGGCCAGGGATGTTCCCGCGGCAAGGGTGCCTTACCCCAGAGCCAGCGGGATGGGGGACTATTTTGGAAAGTGAGAAGTTTTCATGAAATACGAGCATATGGCAGAGGCAGAGTTTTTGGAGCGGCCAAACCGCTTTGTGGCTTATGTGCTGCTTGCGGGCAGAAAAGAAAAGGTACATGTGAAAAATACGGGACGCTGCAGGGAGCTGTTAAGGAAAGGGGCCAGGGTATGGCTGGCTCAAAGCCCCAATCCAAACAGAAGCACAAGGTACGATCTTGTGGCTGTAAAAAAGGGGGAGCGTCTTATAAATATGGATTCTCAGGCGCCCAATAAGGCCGTGGAGGAGTGGCTTTACAAAAAGGAGCTCTTTCCCGGTCTTGTTTTGGTGCGTCCGGAGACAAGGTATGGGAATTCCCGGTTTGATTTTTATGTGGAGACCGAAGAGGAAAAAATATTTATCGAGGTAAAGGGCGTTACCCTGGAGGAGGATGGGGTGGTGCGTTTTCCGGATGCTCCCTCCGAACGGGCTGTGAAGCATGTGGAGGAGCTGATAGCTGCCAGACAGGACGGATACCGGGTTTTTGTGCTTTTTGTGATTCAGATGAAGGGGGTGAAATACTTTGCCCCCAACAAAGCCACCCATCCTGCGTTTGCAGAGGCTCTGAAGAGAGCAAAGGAGGCGGGGGTGGAGCTTTTGGCCTATGACTGCCAGGTGACACAGGATTCCATGAGCCTGAACGCCCCCGTTCCCGTATGTCTGGAGGAGAGCACCTCTGAGGATATCCTTTTTCAGATCACGGAACCGCTTTTAAAATGGTATGACGCCAACAGACGAATACTGCCCTGGCGGGAGCAGGTGACGCCCTACCGGGTGTGGGTTTCCGAGATCATGCTCCAGCAGACCCGGGTGGAGGCGGTAAAGCCTTACTATGAACGATTTATGGAGACCTTGCCGGATATCGGCGCTTTGGCCCGGGCAGAAGAGGAGGTGCTGTTAAAGCTGTGGGAGGGTCTGGGCTATTATAACAGGGTGCGCAACATGCAGAAAGCGGCTGTGCAGATTATGGAGGAATACGGGGGCAGGATGCCGGATACGGTGGAGGAGCTCTTAAGGCTTAAAGGGATAGGCAGCTATACGGCCGGAGCCATTGCCTCTATTGCCTATGGGCGCAGAGCGCCCGCCGTGGATGGAAATGTGCTCAGAGTGGTGTCACGGCTTCGAAGGGATGAACGGCTCATAAGCGACCCCAAGGTAAAGACCGCTGTGGAGAAGGACCTGCTTTTGGTGATGCCAAAGGACAGACCCGGAGACTTCAATCAGGCTATGATGGAAATTGGGGCCACAGTCTGCATTCCAAACGGAGCCCCACGGTGTGAGGCTTGTCCCCTGGGAGAAATCTGCATGGCCCACAGGACGAAAACGGAAGCCTCTTATCCGAAAAAAGCGGCTAAAAAGCCCAGAACCATAGAAGAAAAGACCGTGCTTGTGATACAGGATGAAAATAAGACCGTCATCAAAAAAAGGCCGGGTAAAGGGCTGCTTGCGGGAATGTATGAATTTCCTTCCATGGAGGGCTTTCGAAGCGCGAAAGAGGTGGGAAGGTTTTTAGCGGAAAACGGCTTAAAGATGATACGGATTAAACCCCTGGAGGAGGCTAAGCACATATTTACCCACAAGGAATGGCATATGAAGGGGTATCTGGTCAGGGTGGACGAGCTGGAGCCTAAGCTGCCTGAAAAAAATAAGGAGCACTGGCTTTTTATCGAGCCTGCGGAGACGAAAAGCCAATATCCTATACCATCGGCATTTGCCGCATATACAAAATATCTAAGCATGAAATTAGGAAAAGAGAGATATCGGGAGGAGTGAGCTGATGAAATTATTGTCAATAGCAGTACCCTGCTACAATTCTGAAAACTACATGAGAAAGTGTATTGATTCCCTTCTCACAGGAGGAGAGGATGTGGAGATTCTCATTGTGGACGACGGTTCCTTTAAGGACAAAACGGCGCAGATCGCTGATGAATACGCAGAGCGGTTTCCCACCATTGTGAAGGCCATACACAAGGAGAACGGAGGCCACGGCTCGGCGGTGAACACAGGAATTGCAAACGCTTCCGGCCTTTATTTTAAGGTAGTGGACAGCGACGACTGGGTGAAGGAGGATGCTTATCTTAAGATACTTTCCACCTTAAGAGAGCTTGCGGGGGGCGCAGCTGCCCTGGATATGCTTGTCAGCAATTTTGTCTATGAAAAGGAAGGGGAGAAGAGACGCAAGGTAATGCACTACCATCATATTCTTCCCAAGGACAAGCTGTTTACCTGGGAGGACTGCAGACATTTTACAAAGGGCCATTACATCCTGATGCACTCCGTAATCTTCCGCACCAAACTGTTACAGGAGAGCGGAATCAAGCTTCCGGAGCACACCTTTTATGTGGACAATTTATATGTGTTTGAGCCCCTTCCCTATGTGAAGAATATGTATTATCTGGATGTGAATTTTTACCGCTATTACATCGGCCGGGTGGATCAGTCGGTGAACGAGGGCATCATGATTTCCCGTATCGACCAGCAGATCAAGGTCAATAAGATCATGATTGATTATTTTGTGGATCGAAAGCAGGAGCTTCTCAAGAATAAGAAACTGTACCAGTACATGAGAAACTATCTGGAGATTATCACCACAGTCTCCTCTGTTCTTTTGATCCGCGCCGACACCAGGGAGCATTTGGAAAAGAAAGCGGAGCTGTGGCAGTATTTAAAGAGTAAGGATAAAATGTTGTATTTCTGGATGCGCAACGGCATCATGGGAGGCACTATGAACCTCCCGGGCAGGGGAGGACGGAAAATTTCCGTGGAGGGCTATAAAATCTGCCAGAAGCTTTTTGGATTTAACTGAAAAATATTTTGTGTCTTTTTACGCGGTTTTTGTATTGAGCTCCTTGTATGTGCCCAAGATCAGAAAAACCGCCACGAGAAAGGTTAAAAAATCCGATACCGGCATGGAGAAAAGGACGCCGTCCAGTCCGAAGAACACTGGCAGAAGAAGCGCAAATCCAACACCGAATACAACCTCACGTATCATGGAAAGGGCGGTTGACGCAGCCGCCTTTCCCATTGCCTGTAAAAAGATGAAGCACGCCTTATTGATGCAGGCCGGTACAATCATACATAAGTAAATCCGGAATGCGTGAACGGCAAAGGCAGTATAATAGCTGCTTTCATTGGCGGCGCCAAAGATAGAGATCAGCTGCCTGGGGAAAAACTCCACAAGAAGAAAGGCGATTACGCCTACGGCAGCTTCTGCAGTCAACAGCCTGGTGAATAGCTCTTTGACACGGAGCTTGTTTCCCGCCCCTATATTAAAGCCCACAATGGGAATACATCCGGCGGCCATTCCCGCTACAATGGAAATGATAATCTGGAAGAATTTCATAACGATGCCTACAACTGCCATTGGTATCTGCGCATACTGGGGCTGTCCAAAGATGGGATCGGAGGCTCCGTATTTGCGGAGCATATTATTGATAGCCGCCATGGCTGCCACCAGGGAGATCTGGGAGAAAAAGCTTGTGATGCCCAAAAGCAGCGTTCTGCCGCAGATTCTGCGGTTTATGACGAAATCCTTCCCGGACAGTTTAATAATTTTCATATGCAGGAGATACCAGATGGAAAGAACAGCTGTAAGAACCTGTCCTATTACTGTGGCAGCCGCCGCACCCATCATGCCCCATTGAAAAATAAAAATGAAAATGTGGTCCAGGATTGTATTAGCCACCGCTCCGGCCAGTGTGGAGACCATGGCAAAGCCGGGACTTCCGTCCGCACGGATGATGGGGTTCATGGCCTGGCCAAACATATAAAAGGGTATGCCCAGGGTGATGTAGAAAAAGTATTCCTGTGAATAAGCAAAGGTTTCTTCATTTACAGTGCCGCCGAACATGGAAATAATCTGATTCTGAAAAATCAGATAGACTGCCATCAATACAAGAAAAATCTGATCGACAATATTATAAAGGGCGCCGACCAGAAGAGAAATGATGAGGGAACGGAATAGCGGGCCATCAATTTGCCCACAGGCTCTGTTTCCAGATACTGATTTGAAGTTTCCATTGGAAGTTACCTCCGTAAAATAAAATAAAAAACGTGCAGCCTTCAACTGGGTTTACGCAGTGAATGCTACACGTTCTTTTTTTATTATATGAATTTTGCCCGATTATTTCAAAGGCAAAAATGCACAAAATTTCTTCCTTTCCTCCGGGCTGCTCCTGGGGAAAGCTGTCTGCTTTTGCCAGCTCGTATCCGTTTCTCTTTTGCATCATTACATCCAGAATCAGCAGATCGTAAACGCCAAGCTGAGCGTATTCCTCCCCCGATTCCCCATCGTAGGCCACATCTACTGTAAACCCATTTTTGGCAAGCAGCGCCTGCAGGGAATCGGCCAACAGGATTTCGTCCTCAACAATCAATATTTTCAAGACGCCTCACCTCCCGAAGATTTATCTTATTATAATATAACAAAAAGCTGAATTAAAGCTGAAAATAACTGCCTTTAAAGGGTTTGGAACGTCGCTGTGTGTCTACTGTGAAATGACGGTAAAAATAAAAAGGGACGTGGCCTGGGCCATATCCCTCATTAAATCTGTACCGTAATTTTTGATGCCTGCTGATCTGTACTTCTCAGCTGATCTGGGGCTTTGCATTCTTTCTGGAGCGCAGGGCTCTGATTGCCATAACCAGATCATAACGGTAAACAACCAGATACATCACAGCCGCCATGGCAAACGCGGTGAGCACGTCGAACATGGAGTGCTGCTTTAAAAATACCGTTGACATGATAATGGAACAGCAAAGCAGCAAAGAGCACAGACGCAGGCCCCGCTTGTTTTCAAATTCCTTGCTGCGTATGATGGCAAAATGGGCTCCCAGAGAGTTGTACACATGAATGCTGGGCCAGAGGTTTGTGGAGGTATCCGTCTGCCACAAAAGCTCTACCATGTGGGTAAAAATGTTATCTCTTGGAAGGACGGCGGGCCTTAAATGATGGCCGTTCGGCCACAGGGTGGATACGATCAGGAAAATAGTCATGCCCGTAAACAAAAAAATACATGTCCTGTAGTAATCCGTCTTATTTTTGAAAAAGAAAAACAAAACCACCGCAGCCACATAAACAAACCACAGCAGATAAGGTATGATAAATACCTCCAGGAAAGGGATGTAGTCGTCCACGGCCATATGTATCACGTGGTATCCCTTGGTAACTGTTTTTTCCAGATGCGCAAACCAAGACAGATAGATTATGCCATATAAAATAAGAGGAATGCCATGCTTATACTTTAAATAGAAATTTTTCAAGTTTTTCATACGAAACCTCCATGCAGCCGCAGCCTGCTTAAAAAAACCAAAACTTTTGCCACAAACAGCTGTTTTTAAAGACAATTTAAGTATAGCCTGAAAAAAATAAAAATCAATGCCTTTTTCCAATACTTAAGCAATCTTAAGAAAAGCTTTAGGTTTGTATTTTCCTGTTACGGCACAATGAGCCTGAGGGCCTTTGACAGGCAGGATACCGAAAAAGAGCAGCTTTTCTGCGTAACCTCGCCGTCTGTGTGCACCCAGAGGGGAGAGGTGGTCTGAATCTGCAGGGAGGCCGCCTGATAGGCCTCGATGCCTTTGGCAAAATAATGCCTGCCCCAGAAGGCGGTGGGAAGGGCAAAGAGCACCAGAAGCTTGGGGATATCCCCTGCGGCGCACAGGCTTAAGAGTCCGTCCTGGGCGTCTGCGCCGGGACAGAACATGAAGCCGCCGCCCTCGTAGGGGTGTATCATGCAGGTCACAAACAACAGTCTTTGGATATGTACCGGAGGCCTGTCCTCAAAGGAAAGCTGGCAGGAAACCTTTTTTGCGGCTAACAGCTGCTTTAGGGCGATGACCAGATAGGTCAGCTTTCCAAGCCCCAGCTTGTTTAACACAGTTTTCATGGGAGAGTGGAGGGCTTCCCTGCACACGGCCGCATCAAAGCCAACGCCGCAGCTGACGGCAAACAGCCTTTTTTTGCCGTCTGCGTAGGTGATGCAGCCCAGGTCCAGGGAAGCGGCGTTTGCGCCTTTTAGGATCAAATCCAGGGCGTCCAGGGGATTTTTGGGGAGCTTTAACGCTCTGGCAAGATCGTTGCTGGACCCGGTGGGAATATAGCCAAGCACCACTCTGGAGAGCTCTCTCATGCCTGAAAGAGCCTCATTTACGGTGCCGTCTCCGCCCAGTATGATCAGCCGAAGAAGCCCTTCGGGATGCAGGGAGAAGATTTGTGCCGTGATATCTGCGATCTCACCGGGTGCGTTGGAGAAGTAAGAGCGGTAGGAGATTTTTCTCTCACGCAGGGCGGGCTCGATTTGTTTTTTCCATATTTTAAGTCCTCTGCCTGAACGGGAGGCCGGATTGATGATAATGTGATACATAATAAAACCTCTTTTCCCACCCATTGTACCAGCTTCGGAGGTTTTCGTAAATAAATTCATTTTTTTATTTCCATTCCCTATATTCTATGCTATAATCAAACTCAGAATTTTATCACACTAAAGCGTGAAAAAGACGGTGAGACCATTTAGAGGAGGATTTAACTTTATGTATTCATTGGATGAAGTGTGGAATGAGGACCCGGAGATTGCCCAGGCCATTGTGGATGAGCAGGCGAGGCAGAACAGCCATATAGAGCTGATTGCTTCCGAAAACTGGGTGAGTAAGGCTGTGATGGCAGCCATGGGAAGTCCGTTGACCAATAAGTATGCGGAGGGCTATCCGGGCAAGCGCTATTACGGCGGCTGCGAATGTGTGGATGTTGTGGAAAATCTGGCTATTGACAGGGCAAAGGAGCTGTTTGGCTGCGACTACGCAAATGTACAGCCCCATTCCGGCGCCCAGGCCAATATGGCGGTGCAGTTTGCCGTGTGCAAGCCCGGCGACACCATTATGGGAATGAACTTAGACCACGGCGGACATCTGACCCACGGAAGCCCGGTCAACATGTCGGGAAAGTATTTCCATATTGTGCCCTACGGTGTGAACGACGATGGCTTTATCGATTATGACAGACTGCGCGAGATCGCCCTGGAGGCAAAGCCCAAGATGATTATAGCGGGAGCGTCCGCTTATGCCCGTACCATTGACTTTGCAAAATTCCGCCAGGTGGCGGATGAGGTGGGAGCGGTTCTCATGGTGGACATGGCCCATATCGCTGGCCTTGTGGCGGCTGGACTGCATCCAAGCCCCATTCCCTATGCGGATGTGGTGACCACCACCACCCACAAAACCCTGAGAGGCCCCAGGGGCGGTCTGATTCTTTCCAATAAGGAAGCAAACGAAAAGTATAATTTCAATAAGGCCATTTTCCCCGGTATTCAGGGAGGCCCTCTCATGCACGTGATTGCCGCCAAGGCAGTGTGCTTTAAGGAGGCCTTAAGCGATGAATTTAAGGTTTATCAAAAGGGCATTATCGACAATGCCCAGGCATTGTGCAAGGGCCTGATAGAAAGAGGAATCAAGATCGTATCCGGCGGCACGGACAATCATCTGATGCTGGTGGATCTGACAAACTTCGGCCTTACGGGCAAGGCGGTGGAAAAGCTCCTGGATGCGGCGCACATCACCTGCAATAAGAACACCATTCCCAACGATCCCCAGTCTCCCTTTGTGACCAGCGGCATCCGTCTTGGCACACCGGCGGTAACCTCCAGAGGCATGAATACACAGGACATGGACAAAATTGCCGAGGCTATCGCCATGGTAATCAAGGGCGGCCAGGAAAAGACCGCCGAGGCAAGAGCCATCGTACAGACGCTTACAGACAAATATCCTTTGAATTAACCAATATAAAAGTGCGGCAGGGCCAAGGCCTTGCCGTTTCTTTTTGTAATTTCGTGGAGAAAAAGCTTGCGTTTCTGTCAGCATTGTGCTAGAATATCTTCCGTCAGCAGACAACTGTACGCGATACAGAAACATTTTGCGAAGTGTTTCAATAGCATATACAATATATTTAATTGTTTGCAGAAAGCAGGAAATTGTTTTATGGGAGAAACGGCCAAGTACTTTGTGGTAAAGCAGAAGGCAGTGCCCGAGGTGCTCTTAAAGGTGGTGGAAGCGAAGCGGCTTCTGGAGTCGGAAAAGGTTCTGACCGTTCAGGAAGCGGTTGATGCGGTAGGTATCAGCCGCAGCTCCTTTTATAAGTATAAGGATGATATTTTTCAATTTCATGACAATTCCCAGGGAAAAACCTTTACCCTGACCTTTCAGATGGATGACGAGCCGGGGCTTTTGTCCGATGTGCTCAAGATCATTGCGGAATATCATGCTAATATTTTAACCATCCATCAGAGCATTCCCATTAATGGGATTGCATCCTTAAGCCTGAGTGTCCAGGTGCTGCAGACTACCGGGGACATTTCCCGAATGTTAGAGCAGATGGAGAACCAAAAGGGCGTACACCATGTAAAAATTTTAGCAAAAGAATGAGAAAATGTCCATAGCTTGGGGCAGAAAGGGAGGAATTTATGATAAATATAGCAGTACTGGGCTACGGCACGGTGGGAAGCGGTGTCGTGGAGGTGATCGAGAAGAACAAGGAGATGGTAAATAAAAAGGCCGCTCAGGAGCTGGATATTAAGTATATTCTGGATCTGAGAGATTTTCCCAATGATCCGTACGGCCATAAGGTGATTCATGATTTCAATCAGATTCTTAAGGACGATACGGTGACCATCGTCTGCGAGACCATGGGCGGCACAGGAGCGGCATATGAGTTTACAAAGCAGGCGCTGGAGAGAGGAAAAAGCGTCTGCACCTCCAACAAGGAGCTTGTGGCAAAGCATGGCCCGGAGCTTCTCTCCATAGCAAAGGCCCATAGCTGCAATTATCTGTTTGAGGCAAGCGTAGGGGGCGGCATCCCCATCATCAGGCCCTTAAACTATTCCCTCACAGCGGAAAAAATAGAGGCCATCACCGGTATCTTGAATGGCACCACCAATTACATTTTGAGTAAAATGGAAAGAGAGGGCGCCGATTTTGAGGAGGTGCTTAAGCGGGCACAGGAAAAGGGATATGCGGAGCGCAATCCCGAGGCTGATGTGGAGGGATATGACGCCTGCAGGAAAATCGCCATTCTCTCCTCCCTGATGCTGGGGAAGAACGTGGACAGCGAGAAGATATATACGGAGGGAATCACAAAAATTTCCGCAGCGGACTTTGCATATGCGAAGGCGGCGGGAAAGACCATCAAGCTTCTGGCAAGGAGCAAGACTGTTTCCGAGGATGAGGTGCTTGCAATGGTGGCGCCCTTTATGATCGATAAGGAGCATCCACTGTCCATGGTAAACGGTGTGTTTAACGCCGTGTTTGTCACCGGCAATATGCTGGGGGATTCCATGTATTACGGAAAGGGAGCTGGCAAGCTGCCCACCGCCAGCGCAGTGGTTTCAGATGTAATTGACTGTGCAAGGCATCCGGGCAGAGTGATTATGTGCTTCTGGGAACAGGAAAACGTCCGTCTTGCGGATGTTTCCCTGGAGGAAAGAAGCTTCTTTATCAGGGCAAGAGCCGGTTTCCAGAAGGAGATCGAAGAGGCGTTCCCCGGGGGAAGGCTGCTTTGTCTGGAGGGGAGAGAGCAGGACTTCGGCTATTTTACCCCTGTGATGCAAGAGAATGATTTCACCGGAAAATATGAGGCTCTGGCGGATAGAGTGCTTGGCAGAATCAGACTGCTCTAGGAGGAGAATTATGAAATATATTGTAGTGCTGGGCGACGGCATGGCTGATGAGCCCATAGAGGAGCTGGGGGGGAAAACGCCTCTGGCCTATGCGAAAACCCCCAATATGGACCGCCTGAGCAAGCTTTCGGAGATCGGCATGGTGCATACCATTCCCGACGGCATGAAGCCGGGCTCCGACACAGCCAATCTTTCCGTATTGGGATATGACCCCAAAATCTATTATTCCGGGCGTTCGCCCCTTGAGGCGCTGAGCATCGGCGTGCCCATGGAGGATACGGACATTGCCCTTCGCTGTAATATTGTGACTCTTTCCGAGGAGGAGGGTCCATTTGAAAAGCGGGTTATTATCGACCACAGCGCTTCGGAAATCAGCACAGAGGAATGCAGCGTGCTGCTTGAGGCGGCAGCCAGGCAGCTGGGGAATGATATCTATCGCTTTTATGTGGGAACAAGCTACAGGCACTGCCTGATCTGGAAGCAGGGACAGGTGGTGGAGCTGACTCCGCCCCATGATGTGCTGGGACAGGTGATCGGAGCGTATCTGCCCCAGGATAAGGCCCTTCGGGAAATGATGGAGAAAAGCTATGATATCCTGGTGAATCATCCTATCAACATAGAGCGGAAGAAAAAGGGCTTAAACCCGGCAAACTGCTGCTGGTTCTGGGGGGCTGGAACCAAACCCATGCTTTCCTCCTTTCAGGAAAAGACCGGTAAGAGAGGGATGATGGTTTCTGCGGTAGATCTGTTAAAGGGGATTGCCGTGGGAGCAGGCATGGGCGTCGCTTTGGTGGAGGGGGCAAACGGAGGCCTTCATACCAACTATGCCGGAAAGATGGAGGCGGCGGTAAAAGCCCTTACACAGGAGGGCTATGATTTTGCCTACATTCATGTGGAGGCCCCCGACGAGATGGGACATCAGGGAAGCGTGGAGCGAAAGGTTTTGGCCATCGAATACCTGGATGAGCGGGTGGTGGGCCCTGTTGTGGAAAAAATGGAGGCGGCCGGGGAGGATTTTCGCCTGCTTCTGCTTCCGGATCATCCTACGCCTATCCGGCTGCGCACACATACGGCAGAGGATGTGCCCTATATGCTGTACGACAGCACAAAGCCCGAACGCCATGACTGGGATTATAATGAAGAGGAAGGCTTAAAGAGCGGGAACCGGATTGCAGAGGGGCATCTGCTTATGGATTATTTCTTAGGCCTTTGAAAAGATGTGGAAGATAGCTTGGAAAGCTGAGAATATCAAGAGATAACGAGGAGTAAATGAAAATGGCAAAGGTAGTAAAATTCGGCGGAAGCTCCCTGGCGAGCGCAGAACAGTTTCAGAAGGCAGGCAGCATTATCCGGGCGGACCAGGAGCGGAGATATGTGGTTCCCTCCGCACCCGGCAAACGGTTTGACAAGGATGTGAAGGTGACGGATATGCTTTACGCCTGTTATGATCTGGCTTCTTCGGGGAAAGAATTTAAGGAGCAGCTGCGGGCCATCGAGGCCAGATATCAGGAGATTATCCAGGGACTTAAGCTTAAGCTTTCTTTAAAAGAGGAGTTTTTGACTATTGAAAAGAACTTTAACGCCGGAGCGGGCAGCAACTATGCGGCTTCCAGGGGAGAGTACTTAAACGGCATCATTATGGCGGATTATTTGGGCTATGAATTTATAGATGCGGCGGAAGTGATCTTTTTTAAGGAAAATGGGGAATTTGACGCGGATACTACCAACAAAGTCCTGTCTGAAAGACTGGCGGGCGTTGAGCGGGCGGTGATTCCCGGATTTTACGGCTCCATGCCGGACGGCAGGGTGAAAACCTTTTCCAGAGGAGGCTCGGACATCACCGGCTCCATCGTGGCGAAGGCGGTAAAGGCCGACGCCTATGAAAATTGGACAGATGTGTCTGGCTTTCTTGTGGCGGACCCCAGAATCATTGAAAATCCACAGGCCATCGAGGTGATTACCTACAGAGAGCTTCGGGAGCTTGCCTATATGGGAGCTACTGTGCTTCACGAGGAGGCCATTTTCCCGGTTCGTCAGGAAGGAATTCCCATCAACATACGAAACACCAATGCGCCGGAGGATGAAGGCACCTGGATTGTGGAGAGCACCTGTCAGAAATCCAGATATGTGATAACGGGCATCGCCGGAAAGAAGGGCTTTTGCTCCATCAATATTGAAAAGGATATGATGAATTCCGAAATCGGATTCGGGAGAAAGGTTCTGCAGATATTTGAGGAAAACGGTATCTCCTTTGAGCATGTTCCCTCGGGTATCGACACGCTGACGGTGTTTGTGCATCAGGATGAATTTGCCCACAAGGAGCAGAAGGTGGTAGCCGGACTGCATAGAGTGGTAAACCCGGATTCCATTGATATTGAGTCCGATCTTGCACTGATTGCTGTAGTGGGACGGGGGATGAAGTCCACCCGGGGAACCGCAGGGAGAATTTTCTCCGCTTTGGCCCACAGCAATGTAAACGTGAAGATGATTGATCAGGGCTCCTCGGAGCTGAACATTATTATCGGTGTGGATAATAAGGATTTTGAAACTGCCATCAAAGCAATTTATGATATTTTTGTAACCACCAGGCTGTAGGGAAAGCCTCATTTTCAATTCGTAGGTATATGCTCTAAGCAGCTTTTGGATCATGGTTTCTGCCATGGTTTATAAAGCAGCTGCTTAGAGCATTTTCTGTAAATAGAGAAAGAGCATTCCAGAGGTAAAATACAGAAAATATTGGGAAAATTGTCGAAAAATGTAAATGAATAAATACAAAATGCGAATAATGAAAAAATAGATAAGTTTTTAAAGAAATATGTTGACAAATGTAGAGGCATAGACTATAATAAAATCAACAAAAGAAAAGAGAAAAAGAAAACAGCAGAGGAAGGCTGAACAGCAAAGAAAAGCTGTAGAAAAAATCTAAGCAAAGGAGGTACGGTCCACCTAACACATAATTTTATGTATCATATAAATTAAAAATATTCTTCCATTGATGTACAAATGAATAAGGAACAAAAGAAAAGAAAAATCAAGTACACAGAAGAAAAGGTAACGAATCGCAAAAGAAGAAAGACATTGGACGTTACAGTACGCTAGTACAAAAGAGAAGTGGAAAGAGAACAAAAGAAGAAATGGAAGAAAGAAAATGGAGGAAGGTCCCTTGGATACAGCAGTCTGAGAGAGCGTATTGATTGAAAGATAATCGATACGCTCTTTTATTGTGCAAAGCATAGTACGACCTTTCCTTCTTATTATCCTCCTTCCCCAAACTTAGTATTTATTGCCCACAGCGGTAGATTCAGCAGCCAGTCTTCTTTTTTATAGTCTGCCATGGATGTGCGAATGGACAGCCGTGGCTGGAATTTCTCACGGTAAACTTTCAAACTCTTGGCCTGGAGATTAACCTCGGCTTTGACCTCAATTGGAATCACATCTTTACCGTTGTCGATGACAAAATCCACTTCCGCAGTTCCACGATCTGCAGTCCAATAGTAGATATTCAGCCCCTTGATAGTTTTAAGCTGCTGTAGGACATACTGCTCTGTTAGTGCTCCCTTGAATTCCTTAAACAGATCATTCCCATCCAGCAGCACATCCTGTCGCAGGCCCACCATGCAGGACAAAAGGCCCACATCCAGCAGAAACAGTTTGAATGCCTTCAAATCCTCATAGGCCTTTAACGGTAAACTGGGGGCGGAAACTCGATGTACCTTGTGGACAAGTCCGCAATCCGTCAGCCAGAGCATTGCCAGCTCATACTCCTTCGCCCGAGCCCCTTCTTTGATGAGACCATAGATAAACTTCTTATTCTCTTTTGCAAGCTGGGCCGGGATGCTGTTCCACAACATACGCACACGAGGCACCGTTTCATTGGGAGCATGCTTGGAGAAGTCCTGTTCATAAGCGGACAGAATGCGCTGTTGAATTTCCCGAACCTCATTGAAGTCCTGATTGTCTGCAAAAGCCTGGACGACTTCCGGCATACCGCCTACATAGTAGTACTGCTTCAGCAGATCGGAATAATCCTGCTTAAACATGGTGGCCATGTCAAAATCGCCCTGCCGCAGCAGTTCTACATAGCGCTCCTTCCCCATAGCAATGAGAAATTCAGAGAAGGAGAGTGGATAAAGATCAAGAAACTCCACCTTTCCAACGGGAAACGAGGTCCCCTGATGCAGTGCAACACCCAATAGACTACCGGCACAGATGATTTGATATTGAGGTGCGTCCTCATTGAAGTACTTGAGACTGGTCAACGCAGTCGGCACTTCTTGCACCTCGTCGAAAATCAGAAGGGTATTAGATGGGTCAATCTTATGCCCCGCATAGAGTTCTAAACCTGTCACCAGTCGATCTGCCGCAAGGCTCCCCTTGAACAAATTACGCATCCGTTCATTATTGTCAAAATTGATATAAACTGTAGATTCGTATTCAGCAGCACCAAAGGCTTTCATGAGCCAGGTTTTTCCTACCTGGCGGGCGCCGCGAATAACAAGCGGCTTTCGATGCTTTTTTTCTTTCCATTTTTGCAGCTGCTCCATGACAGTACGATACATGCCATCACCTCTCAAAAATTCTAACCGTATTATAGCACATATTTACAAAAAATCAAACGAGTTTTGCGCTGATCGTACATTTTTCAGGGGTTTTGTCTACGCCCCAAGATTCTTCTCATTTCGTATGGAAACACCGTAACGGAGTGTCTTGTATATTGTTGCACCTATTTCAAACAGGGTAATCGCAACAATAAATGTAAGAAGTCCATTGGATACCATATCAGCATTCCAGTAAGTGAGGAATCTGGCGCCGGAATCTGCTTTATCGCCCAATGCCATCTCAAGTTCAAGCGCAAAATTCGGATTCCAAATGGGTAAAACCTTCAGCACAACAATGCCAAGCAGAATTTGAAGCACCCCGCACACTATATTGCTGATCATTACCAGGCTGCAGTAGACCCCGACAATCAGGCGTAATATCTCGTCTGCAAGACCAATCAGCAGACTTAGTATAAAGACGGGAAGAACGATTTCCCATTGCTCCAGATTGAAAATGGGCACGGTGGTTACAGTTTCGCCCTCAGTAAGGAACGCAGCAAAGAAATTGGGGGCAAAAATCAGCAATACACTGAAAATAACGATAAACACAATGCCTGCAATGCTGTCGCCCCGACTTATAATTGCTTTTTTATCGGGCACAGGCTCCAAAAATTTTGGCGTCCACCGAAAGGCCGCTGTTTTCTTTTCCTCTGACAGACTTTTTACCGACCACTTTTCCGCTTTCTTCATCTCTAACTGAATCTTTTTTCTCTCCATGATGGCGAAAGTCAAGGTCACTGCACCGAATGCGGTCACACAGGACAGGAGAGCATCCGTAATCCCGGCAGTCAGACCGCTGACAATAGCGCGGATAATAACAGGGGCAGCGCTCTGGGAAGTAACCGCGGGCATTTCTCCTATGGCATTTATCAGAGAAATCCCCAAAATTGGTATGGCAGCGCAGATGAAAACCACCCTGACAAACCACAGATAGGTGTCAAAATATTCCGGCCCAATCAGATATCTTTGATCGCTCTGATATTGTTTGGCAAATTCAGCAGGATCGCCAAGCTCAGTCAGCACCTCTTCCATAGAGCCTTTATCCGTATACATATCGCTGATCAGCTCTTCCAGCTCCATACGCACTTC
>NZ_CALWMU010000050.1:0-19634 GCF_944382095.1 Candidatus Acetatifactor stercoripullorum | reverse complement strand
ACGCATCCTCTTTACAAGAAGGTCGTGAAGAGAACCTACAAACTTAAGGCGCACGATGAGAAGAACGAGTGCAGCATCGGCGATACCGTTAAGGTTATGGAGACAAGGCCTCTGTCTAAGGACAAGAGATGGAGACTTGTGGAAATTGTAGAAAAAGTGAAATAAGCCATCACGGCGAAGGAGGAAATCATGATTCAGCAGGAGAGCAGATTGAAAGTTGCTGATAATACCGGTGCAAAAGAGTTGCTTTGCATTCGGGTTGTGGGCGGCTCTACAAGAAGATATGCACAGATTGGCGACGTGATTGTTGCTTCCGTTAAAGATGCAACACCAGGCGGCGTTGTAAAGAAGGGTGACGTTGTGAAGGCAGTTGTTGTCCGTACCGTAAGGGGTGCGCGCCGCAAGGACGGCTCCTATATCAAATTCGATGAAAATGCTGCTGTTATTATCAAAGATGACAAGACTCCCAGAGGAACCCGTATTTTTGGACCCGTGGCAAGAGAGCTTCGTGAAAAGCAGTTCATGAAAATTGTTTCTCTGGCTCCGGAAGTATTGTAAGGAGGTACCATATGTCAACCATGAAAATTAAAAAGGGTGATACCGTTAAGGTAATCGCCGGCAAAGATAATAATGCAGAGGGCAAGGTGCTTGCGGTAGATGCGAAAAAGCACAAGGTTCTGGTGGAAGGCGTGAATATGATCACAAAGCATTCCAAGCCCTCTCAGGCAAATCCCAACGGCGGTATCGTCAAGAAGGAAGCTCCTATTGATATTTCAAACGTTATGCTTGTTGTAAAGGGAAAGCCCACCAGAGTAGGCTTCCGCATGGAGAACGGCAAGAAGGTACGTTTCGCAAAAGCAACCGGCGAGACCATCGATTAATCAATAGGAAGGAGGAAATATCAGGTGAGCAGACTGAAAACTTTATATAATGACGAGATCGTAGCTGCAATGACAAAAAAGTTTGGCTACACAAATGTTATGCAGGTTCCCAAGCTTGACAAGATTGTAATTAATATGGGCGTCGGCGAAGCGAAGGAAAATGCAAAGGTTCTTGAGAATGCGGTAAATGACATGCAGATCATTTCAGGCCAGAAGGCGGTTCTCACAAAGGCAAAGAAGTCCGTTGCAAACTTCAAAATCCGTGAGGGCATGGCAATCGGCTGTAAGACCACACTGCGCGGCGAGAAGATGTATGATTTTCTTGACCGTCTTGTAAATCTGGCGCTCCCTCGTGTGCGTGACTTCAGAGGAGTAAATCCTAATTCCTTTGACGGCAGAGGAAATTATGCGCTGGGCATCAAGGAGCAGTTTATTTTCCCTGAGATTGAGTACGATAAGATCGACAAGACCAGAGGTATGGACATTATTTTTGTAACCACAGCAAAGACGGACGAAGAGGCACGGGAGCTACTGAGACTGTTCAACATGCCTTTTGCGAAATCATAAGGAGGTAAATTCTGATGGCTAAGACATCAATGAAAGTAAAACAGCAGCGCAAACCCAAGTTTTCCACACAGGCATACACCCGCTGCAAAATTTGTGGTCGTCCACATTCGGTTCTGAAAAAATACGGAATCTGCAGAGTTTGCTTCCGTGAGCTGGCATATAAGGGACAGATCCCCGGTGTGAAGAAAGCAAGTTGGTAGAGAAGGAGGAAACGAAATCATGACAATGAGTGATCCTATTGCAGATATGCTTACGAGAATCCGTAATGCAAACCTTGCAAAACACGATACAGTTGATGTTCCCTCTTCCAAGATGAAGCTGGCGATTGCGCAGATTCTTTTGGAGGAAGGATATATTAAGAAGTTTGATATGATCCAGGACGGACAATTCCAGACCATTCACATTACCTTAAAGTACGGTGCAGATAAGAATGAGAGAATTATTTCCGGAATCAAGAGAATTTCCAAGCCGGGTCTTCGGGTTTACGCCGGCAAGGAGGAGCTGCCCAAGGTATTGGGTGGTCTTGGCATCGCCATCATTTCTACCAACCAAGGCGTAGTAACCGATAAAAAGGCGCGCGAGCTTCAGGTAGGCGGCGAGGTTCTTGCTTTTGTTTGGTAAAAAGCCAACAAGTTGTCTTCGCGAAAAGATTTTTTAAGGCAGCAAAAAATCATTCCAATTAATTTAGGAGGTACGGGCATGTCACGTATAGGAAGAATGCCAATCGCGATTCCCGCAGGTGTTACTGTGGAAGTTGCAGAAAATAATAAAGTGACCGTCAAAGGTCCCAAGGGAACGCTGGAAAGAGTGTTGCCCAGAGAGATGGAAATCAAGGTAGAGGGCGCTGAAGTGCTGGTGAGCAGACCCAATGATTTAAAGAAAATGAAATCCCTTCACGGCCTCACCAGAAGCCTGATCAACAACATGGTTGTTGGCGTTACCCAGGGCTATGAAAAGAAGCTGGAAGTAAACGGTGTTGGTTACAGAGCGGCAAAGGCAGGCAAAAAGCTGACCCTGAATCTGGGATATTCCCATCCGGTTGAGATGGAGGATCCCGAGGGCATTGAAACTGTTGTTGAGGGACAGAACCTGATTACTGTAAAGGGCATCGATAAAGAGAAGGTTGGCCAATTCGCAGCCGAGATCAGAGACAAGAGAAGACCTGAGCCTTACAAGGGCAAGGGTATCAAGTATGCCGACGAGACCATCAGGCGCAAAGTTGGTAAAACCGGTAAGAAATAGATAAGGAGAGTATGAAGATGGTTAGAAAAGAGTCCAGACAGGAAGTTCGTGTGAAAAAGCACAAAAGAATTCGCAACCGCTTCAGCGGCACTGCACAGAGGCCTCGTCTTGCTGTGTTTCGAAGCAATAATCATATGTATGCTCAAATTATCGACGACACGGCGGGAAATACCTTAGTATCTGCTTCCACTCTTGAAAAGGAGATCGGCGCAGAACTTGAGAAGACCAACAACGTGGAAGCGGCAGCATACATTGGAACAGTGATTGCAAAGAGAGCTTTGGAAAAGGGCATTAAGCAGGTTGTTTTTGACAGAGGCGGTTTTTTATACCATGGAAAAATTGCAGCATTAGCTGATGCGGCCAGAGAAGCTGGCTTGGAATTCTAGGAAAGGAAGAGGAATACACCATGAAACATACAATCATAGATGCAAGCCAGTTAGAATTGACGGACAAGGTTGTTGCCATCAAGCGTGTAACGAAAACCGTTAAGGGTGGCCGTAATATGCGTTTTACTGCTCTTGTAGTTGTGGGCGACGGCAACGGACACGTTGGAGCAGGACTTGGCAAGGCTGTAGAAATTCCGGAAGCGATCCGCAAGGGAAAAGAAGACGCAATGAAGCACCTTGTGCAGATCGCCCTGGATGAGAACAATTCCATTACCCATGATTTTATCGGCACTTATGGTTCCTCCAACGTTCTGTTGAAGAGAGCACCTGAAGGTACCGGTATTATCGCAGGCGGTCCTGCCCGTGTTGTGTGCGAGCTTGCAGGCATCAAAAATATTCGTACCAAGTCTCTTGGCTCCAACAATAAGCAGAACGTTGTTCTTGCAACCATAAGCGGCTTAAGCCAGTTAAAGTCCCCTGAAGAAGTTGCGAGAAACCGCGGTAAATCTGTGGAAGAGATTATGGCTTAAGGAAGGAGGACCAGACAATGGCAGATAAGAAATTGAAAATCACTTTGGTAAAGTCCACAATCGGCGCTGTGCCGAAGAACAGAGCAACCGTTGAATCTATGGGCCTTCGCAAGATCGGCAAGTCCATAATCCTTCCTGATAATGCAGCTACCAGAGGACAGATTCGTCAGGTTCGTCATCTGATTAAAGTAGAAGAAGTTGAAGTTTAAGGAAAAGGAGGTGGCAGATATGGATTTATCCAATTTAAGGCCCGCTGAAGGCTCCAAGCATAATGATTTTAGAAGAGGACGCGGACACGGTTCGGGAAATGGAAAGACAGCAGGCAAAGGACACAAGGGCCAGAAGGCTCGTTCCGGCGCTCCCAGACCCGGCTTTGAAGGCGGTCAGATGCCTTTATACAGACGTATCCCCAAGAGAGGCTTCACCAATAGAAACGCAAAGGACATTGTAGCCATCAATGTGACGGAGCTGGAGCGTTTTGAGGAAGGTGCGACTGTAGACGTAAACACATTAATTGAGGCTGGTGTGGTAAAAAACCCCAGAGATGGAGTAAAGATACTCGGAAACGGAGAACTTACCAAAAAGCTTAACGTGAAGGCAAATGCGTTCAGCGCGTCTGCAAAGGAAAAAATAGAAGCTCTTGGTGGAACAGCAGAGGTGATGTAATGCTTACAACACTGAAAAACGCATTCAAGATCAAAGAATTAAGGCGGAAAATCTTTTTTACCATGGCAATGTTAGTTGTGATTCGGCTCGGATCACAACTTCCTGTGCCGGGAGTGGACAGAGAGGCCTTTGCTGCATGGTTTGCTGCCCGTACAGGTGATGCGTTCAGTTTTTTTGATGCCATAACGGGAGGTTCCTTTGAGAACTTCTCCATTTTGGCGTTGAGTATCAGTCCTTATATTACTTCATCCATCATTATGCAGCTTTTGACGATTGCCATTCCTAAGCTGGAGGAAATGCAGCGCGACGGAGAGGATGGAAGAAAAAAAATCGTCGCTATCACAAGATATGTGACGGTGGTGCTTGCTCTGGTGCAGGCAACTGCAATGGTAATCGGATTTGGCATGCAGGGATATCTGGTGGAATATAATGCCCTTAACGTGATCACTGCGGTTGCCGCCCTTACCGCAGGAAGTGCTTTCTTGATGTGGGTGGGTGAGCGGATTACGGAAAAAGGCGTGGGAAACGGAATTTCCATTGTCCTGGTGATCAATATTATTTCCAGGCTGCCTCAGGATCTGGGGCGTCTTTTTGAACAGTTTGTGTATGGGAAAGCGCCGGCTACCGCGATTTTGGCGGTGGTGATCATTTTTGCCATTATTATTGCCATGGTAATTCTGGTTATTATCCTAAACGGCGGTGTGCGCAAAATTCCCGTGCAGTATGCAAAGAAGGTTCAGGGCCGGAAGATGGTCGGCGGACAAACCTCCAACATCCCGTTGAAGGTGAACACCTCTGGCGTGATCCCCATTATTTTTGCATCGTCCATTATGCAGATGCCCATTATTATCTGCTCCTTTATCGGATATGAGGGTACAGGCGTATGGGGTGAAATATTAAAGGGGTTAAACTCCAGCTATTGGTGTGTTCCAAGTCAGCCCATCTATTCCATTGGATTACTGGTATATATTGTGTTGATTGTGTTCTTCGCATATTTCTATACGTCAATTACCTTTAATCCTTTGATGATTGCCGATAATATGAAAAAGCAGGGAGGGTTTATTCCAGGCATCAGGCCCGGCAAGCCCACCAGCGATTATCTCAGCAAAGTTTTGAATTATATTGTAATCATCGGCGCAGTAGGCCTGATTATTGTTTCGGTCATTCCGTACTTTTTCAACGGCGTGTTCGGGGCAAGCGTATCCTTTGGAGGAACAAGTCTTATTATTATCGTGAGCGTCATTCTGGAAACCATGAAGCAGATCGAATCGCAGATGCTGGTTCGCAACTACAAAGGCTTTTTGGAGGATTGACGAATGTGCGGCACCGGTTTGCCGGTTGCGTATTACTAAGAGGCAGTATCCGGATGATGAAAATCATTCGGATACTTTTTCTGTATTAGATATTGCAAAGTGTTTTTAAAAAAGTTAAAATATAAATGTTGTGTTAATGTGATTGTGCTGCGCCCTGAAAGCGGCGGAACGGAGGACATATGAAGATTATCATGTTGGGAGCACCTGGTGCCGGAAAAGGAACCCAGGCAAAAATGATTGCAGAAAAATATGGGATTCCCCATGTTTCCACGGGAGATATTTTTCGTGCCAATATTAAAAACGGCACTGCGCTTGGAATAGAGGCAAAAAAATACATGGACCAGGGACTTCTTGTGCCCGACGAGCTGACGGTGAAGATTCTTTTAGACAGGGTGGCGCAGCCTGACTGTGCTGACGGCTATGTTCTGGACGGATTTCCAAGGACCATACCGCAGGCTCAGGTTTTGGATGAAGCGCTGGAAGAACTGGGCGATGCGATAGATTATGCCATTAATGTAGAGGTGCCGGACGAGAATATCGTAAAGAGAATGTCGGGGAGGCGCGCCTGCGTATCCTGCGGGGCCACTTACCATGTGGAGCATATACCGCCCAGGGAGGAAGGCATTTGCGACAAGTGTGGAAAAGAGCTGATCCTGCGGGATGACGATAAGCCGGAAACGGTGCAGAACCGTCTGCAGGTTTATCATGAGCAGACCCAGCCCCTGATCGACTTTTACGGGGCCAAGGGTGTTTTAAAGACAGTTGATGGAACGGTGGACAGCAAAGAGGTATTTGCTGCCATAGAGGCGATTTTGGGTTAGGCCAAAACCCGAACCGCTGTAGGAAAGGAAGTAAGATAGAATGGCTGTTACAATCAAGTCCCCTCGGGAAATTGAGCTGATGCGGGAATCCTGCAGACTTTTGGCAGATGTATTTCATCATATGGAGGAAGCGGTGAGACCGGGAATGTCCACTTATGAGATTGATGCGCTGGGCGAGAAGCTGATTCGTGCCCATGGATGTGTTCCCAATTTCCTCCATTATAACGGATACCCGGCCTCCATCTGTGTGTCGGTGAACGACGAGGTGGTACACGGCATTCCCAGAAAAGACCATATTCTGCAGGAAGGCGATATTGTAAGCCTGGATGCGGGACTGATTTACAAGGGATATCATTCAGATATGGCCCGTACCTTCGGCGTCGGGGAAATCAGTGAAGAGGCGAGGCTTTTGATTGAACGGACGAGACAGAGCTTTTTCGACGGAATAAAAATGGCAAAAGCAGGAAATCATCTATATGATATTTCAAATGCCATTGATGCGTCCATAAAACCTTACGGCTATGGGATTGTGCGGGATCTTGTGGGCCATGGCATCGGAACCCGGCTTCATGAAGACCCTCAGATACCGAATTTTGCCCAAAGGAGAAAGGGAATAAAGCTGCAGGCGGGCATGACCCTGGCCATCGAACCCATGATCAATATGGGCAGGCCGGATGTGGAGTGGCTTGATGATGACTGGACAGTGGTTACGGAGGACGGCTCCTGGTCGGCACATTATGAGAACACAGTGTTGATTACGGACGGCGAGCCGGAAATCCTTACATTGTATTAGGAGCATATAAAATGACAGGTAATTTTGCCTTTTCAAAAGCGGGGCATGACAAAGGAAAGCTTTATGTGATTGTCGCAGAGGAACAAGACTATGTTTACCTGTGCGACGGAAGGCTGAAAAAGATAGACGCCCCTAAGAAAAAACGGAAAAAGCATATACAGATTGTAAACCGGCGCGTGGGTGAAGAGCTGCTTGCCGGACTGGAAAAAAGGGAAACAATGCTTGATGAGCAAATCAAGTATGCAATAAAGCAATATGAAAAAGAAAAGGAATAAAATGGAGGGAATGTATGTCTAAAAGTGATGTAATCGAAATTGAAGGAACGGTTGTGGAAAAGCTGCCCAACACCATGTTTCAGGTGGAACTGGAAAACGGGCATCGCGTGCTTGCTCATATCAGCGGCAAACTGCGCCAGAACTTTATCCGCATTCTGCCGGGGGATAAGGTGACCCTGGAGCTGTCACCCTACGACTTGACCAAGGGACGCATCATCTGGAGAGATAAATAAATGATCAAAAAAATGGGACGCATGGCACTGCTTCTTTTGGGGAGCGCGGTTTTGGGCACGCTGCTTTTGGTGCTGGCATTCTGCCTGCCCGTGGAACGCATGCGGGAGAATGTGGCCGTGAGCGTGGACAGCATGATAAAGGATCCGGAAGAGGTGGCGGATAACGCCTTTGCCCAATATGTCTGGAGTGAAAAAGAGACCTATACGGACGCCATCATGGTGCAGAATGCCATCGAAAGAATACCGGGGAAAAATGTATTTGAAGAGGCTATGTGGGTTTATCACACAGACTTGGAAGAGGAGGTCTGGACGCCGGAGGCTTCTCTGAAAGCCTTTCTTTCGGAGGAAGGAATGGAGCAGTCCTATCTGCATGAATATTCCCGTTACTGGCATGGATATCTGATCTACTTAAAGCCTCTCCTGCTGATTTTTTCCTGGTCACAGATTGTGATGCTGGGGATTGTCCTGCAGGTGCTTCTTATGGGGGCCGTGCTGTTTGCTTCTATAAAGAGAGGAACCCCGGGGGTGGGCGCTGCCATGCTCATAGGCTTTCTCTTTATGAAGCCTGTGCTGGTTTTGTGTTCGCTGACCATGTCTGTATGCTGGATCATTACACTGGCTGTGCTGCTCATCATGCTGCTTTGCCACAGTAAAATAGAAGCGGGGAAAAGGTATCCGGAGCTGTTTCTTTTGACCGGTATCCTTACCTCGTATTTTGACTTTCTGACCTACCCTGTGGTAACGCTGGGATTTCCCCTCTGTGCATATTTTCTGCTGGCAGAAAGAGAGTCCATAAAGAAGGGACTGCAGAAGGTAATCGGATACAGCTTCTGCTGGGGCGTCGGCTATGTGGGCATGTGGGCGCTCAAATGGATTATTGCAGATGTTACGCTCCATACAGGAACCATAAAAGATGCGGCATGGTCCATAATCGGCAGAACGGAGGCCATCGGCGGAAGGCCCAGGATGAACGGCGGCTTTTATGTGATCGGTTTAAATCTCCAGGAATACAAGTGGATGATTTACCCGGCGGCGGCCGGGCTTTTGCTTCTCGTTTCCCTGGCTTTGTTTTTCCTTGCCGCACGAAAACTGTCTGTGAGAGCGGCTTTGGAGATTGTGATTCCCTGTGTGGTGATCTTCTGCATTCCCTTTGCATGGATTGTTGTTGTACAGCATCATTCGGCGCTGCATGCAAGATTTACCTTCCGCATTTTGAGTGTTGCGGCTGTGGCGGTAAGCTGTATGGGAATAAAGCTTTTCAAAAGCCTCCGAAAATCGGAAAAAAGCTTGAAAAATCAATAAAAAAGTCTTGTCAACACAGATGTCCTGTGTTATAATACAAGACGGTCTTTTTTGAAAGGAGGGTTTAACGTGAAGGTTAGATCATCAGTAAAACCAATTTGCGAGAAATGCAAAATTATCAAGAGAAAAGGACGCATCAGAGTAATCTGTGAAAATCCGAAACACAAACAAAGACAGGGATAATCACCGGCTTGATGGAATGTCAGGCATGTGAGTTCTTGTCCGATTTTATGTGCGGCTGAACCGGCGCGTTTTTTATGCGCCGATTATCATAAATTGGGATAGAGCTTACGGGAGATTACTTCTTGATACCAGAACGAAATGTTTTGTTCCAGATAGGCACAACAAATGATTTATCGGGAAGAAACAGGCAGGACTGGAAAGATCGGATTGTGTCCGGTTGGGTGAAAGCCCCAATCAATTAGTAACGAAACAGGCGTGCTGCAAACAGACCAAATGGCGCGCCGGCGTGCGGCATAAGAGCAGGCCGCAAAAACGCGACGAAAATGGAGGAAACGTAAATGGCTCGTATCGCAGGTGTTGACTTACCTAGAGAAAAACGAATTGAAATCGGCTTGACCTACATCTATGGAATCGGAAGATCCACCTCTAACAAGCTGTTGGCAGAGGCGGGAGTAAATCCGGACACCAGAGTGAGGGATATAACCGACGAAGAAGTCAAGAAAATCAGTGAAGCTATCGAAAAGCTGGGCGTTATGGTAGAAGGCGACCTGAGAAGGGAAATTGCCCTGAATATCAAGAGACTTCAGGAAATCGGCTGCTATCGGGGAATCCGTCATCGTAAGGGACTTCCTGTCCGCGGACAGAGGACAAAGACAAACGCCAGAACAAGAAAAGGTCCTAAGCGCACGGTGGCTAACAAGAAGAAATAATAACGTAACTGTGAAAAAGGGATGATATTAGAGCTCAATCCCAGAAATGAGAAAGTAGGTTAGTTTAAAATGGCTAAAAAAGTTGCAAAAAAAGTGACAAAAAAGCGTGTAAAGAAAAACGTTGAACGCGGACAGGCACATATTCAGTCTTCTTTTAACAATACAATTGTTACGCTGACTGACACTGAGGGAAATGCGCTCAGCTGGGCAAGTGCCGGTGGTCTTGGTTTTAGAGGTTCAAGGAAATCTACTCCATATGCTGCACAGATGGCAGCTGAAACAGCTACAAAGGCGGCGCTGGTTCATGGATTGAAAACTGTTGACGTATTTGTAAAGGGACCTGGCTCAGGACGTGAGGCTGCAATCAGAGCACTCTCTGCCTGCGGTCTTGAGGTGGTAAGCATCCGCGACGTAACTCCGGTTCCCCACAATGGATGCCGTCCTCCTAAACGCCGTAGAGTATAATATTTGTAAAAAGTAACCCGTTGGAAGAAAGTGCCCGGTATACCCCGCACTGTAAACAATATGCGAGGAGGAAGGAAAACAAGCGCCGACAGCGTCGGCATTTGTTTTCACCCGACGAGCAAACGAGAAAATCAATGAGCGCGAAGCGCGGCTGCTGCGCAGCAGCAGGATTTTCGAGTGTCATGCGGAAGCCCGCTGCATCGCAGGGCGGAAGCCGCTGCGCCGTCATGCGCAAGCAGGACGAGTGCAGAAGCCCGACAAACGCGAAGCGCAACAAGATTTCAAGGTTAACAAAAAAGAAGGGAAATAAAAAATGGCAGTAAATCGTGTACCTGTATTAAAGAGATGCAGATCCCTGGGTCTGGAGCCCTCCTATCTGGGATATGACAAAAAATCTAACAGAAATCCGGTAAGATCCGGCAAGAAGGTAAGTGAATACGGACTTCAGCTGAGAGAAAAGCAGAAGGCGAAATTCATTTACGGCGTGCTGGAGAAGCCTTTCAGAAACTACTATGAGAAAGCAGACAGAATGAAGGGCATGACCGGTGAAAACCTTATGATCATGCTGGAAAGCAGACTGGACAATGTGGTTTTCAGAATGGGCTTTGCAAGAACCAGAAGAGAAGCAAGGCAGGTTGTAGGCCACAGACATGTGCTGGTGAACGGAAAGACAGTGAACATTCCTTCCTATCTGGTAAAGGCCGGAGACGTGATTGAGATCAAGGAAAAGGCAAAATCCATGCAGAGATATAAGGATATTGTTGAAGTAACCGGCGGCAGACTGGTACCCGAATGGATGGATGTTGATATTGAGAATTTGAAGGGAACCATCAAAAATCTTCCCACCAGAGAAATGATTGATGTTCCTGTAGACGAGATGTATATTGTCGAGTTGTACTCCAAATAAGCCCTGTCAGCCTCTGAGGCTATATTTTACAGCGGCCGGATATCCGCTGTCATTTATAGCTTCGGAGTGCTTGTGTCTTTGGAAAAAAAGTTCGTAAAGGAGGGTATTTGCAGTGTTTGATTTTGAAAGACCCAATATTGAGGTCGCCGAGATTTCAGAAGACAAGAAGTACGGTAAATTCGTAGTTGAACCCCTGGAGAGAGGATACGGAATTACTCTGGGCAATTCTCTGAGGAGGATTATGCTTTCTTCACTGCCCGGCGCTGCAGTCAGTCAGGTAAAAATCGAAGGCGTGTTGCATGAGTTCAGCTCCATCCCCGGCGTGAAGGAGGATGTAACTGAGATCATCATGAACATTAAGAGCCTGGCCATCAAGAATAACAGCGATACCAACGAGGCAAAGACCGCATATATTGAATTTGAGGGCGAAGGCATTGTACACGCTTCCGATATACAGGCTGATCAGGATATCGAAATTTTGAATCCCGATCTGGTGATCGCTACCTTAAGCGGCAAGGATACCAAGCTTTACATGGAGCTCACCATCACAAAGGGACGCGGCTATGTAAGCTCAGATAAAAATAAACAGGAAGATTTACCTATCGGTGTGATTGCTATTGATTCCATCTATACACCGGTGGAGAGAGTCAATGTTACCGTTGAGAACACCCGTGTGGGCCAGATTACGGACTTTGATAAGCTGACGCTGGATGTATATACCAATGGCACATTGGTTCCGGATGAGGCTGTCAGTCTGGCTGCAAAGGTACTCAGCGAGCATTTGAGCCTTTTCATAGATCTTTCTGAGAGCGCCCAGAAGGCGGAGGTTATGACCGAGAAGGAGGACGACGAAAAGGAAAAGGTGCTGGAGATGAGCATCGATGAGCTGGAGCTGTCCGTCCGCTCCTATAACTGCCTTAAGAGAGCAGGAATCAATACCGTGGAAGAGCTGACCAACAAAACCTCAGAGGACATGATGAAGGTTCGTAATCTGGGCCGCAAATCCCTGGAAGAGGTTTTGGCAAAATTAAAGGAGCTGGGGCTGCAGCTGAATCCCAGCGACGAAAGCTAGACATAAGGAAGGATTATCCCCGGCTGGTAAGACCAAAGGGCGCGGCTGAGGTTATCTCTAAATGGCACTTGAAACCGGCGTCTGAAACAGATGCCAGACATTCGGTAAGTAAGTCCAAAGAGCGTGGCCGGATGTACCATAAATGAGAAAGGAATAATTTATTATGGCAAAGTACAGAAAACTTGGCAGAAATTCTGCACAGAGAAAGGCATTATTAAGAAATCAGGTAACCGCATTGATCTATCATGGAAAGATCGTTACCACGGAAGCGAAGGCAAAAGAGGTGAGAAAGATTGCAGAGGGCCTCATTGCCATGGCAGTGAAGGAGAAGGATAACTTCGAGATGGTAAAGGTTACCGCCAAGGTTCCTGTCAAGGACAAGGACGGCAAAAGAGTAAAGGAAGTCGTAGACGGCAAGAAGGTTACCAAGTTTGAGTCCGTTGAGAAGGAGATCAAAAAGGATCTGCCCTCCAGACTTCATGTGAGACGTCAGATGCTGCGGGTGCTGAATCCCGTTGTATCCGTTCCCAAGGAAGCAGCAGGAAGAAAGAGAAATACCAAGGAAGTGGACCTGGTTGCAAAATTGTTTGATGAATATGCACCCAAGTATGCAGACCGCAAGGGCGGTTATACCAGAATCGTTAAGATTGGCCAGCGCAAGGGTGATGCAGCGCTTGAAGTTTTGCTTGAGCTTGTATAAAATGATCAAAAAAAGAACCGATGGTAACATCGGTTCTTTTGCCTATGTGAACTTTCGGATCATGTATCAAGCGTCTTTTGAAAGTGCTGATAATCCTTGCTGCTGTTCCAGTTGCCGCCCCAGGTGAAACCGTGCTCCGTAAACAGCTTATAGCACAGATCGCTCTCATCAATCTTATAAGGAAAGTGGGCGGACCGATCTGCGTAATCCAAAGCGGCGGCGGGAGAAACCTTCTGACTGCCGTCCGATTCATAGGTGACATACGGGTTGTAAAATGGATTGATGTCAATGGCCAGTCCCAGGGCATGCTTGGAGAGGGAGGTGGTTCCCTCCACCACACGGTAATTGAAGCAGGAAGTATTGTTATCCTCCATGGAGGCCGTGTCATCGCCATCGTATTCGTCAATCAGCCGTACCTTTTCCAGCTGATATTCATTGCGGTAAAGCTCGTAAAAGATTTCCACCAGATCCTGGGCGATGGCCTGGTTGCAGATCAATTCCCCTTCTGCAGGATTACCTTCAAAATCATAATGAAGAATGTGCAGATATCTCAGGTCATCGTAGGTTATGGCCAGCTCCTGGCTGTCTTCGGTGTTCTCTGGAACTGCTGGATAAGAAACACCTGTAATGTAACGTCTGAGATGATCGGAGAGGGGTTCGTAGTAAAAGCCATCCGTGTAGGTGACCCGTTTTGCAAGCATGGAGTCCCCGTTCAGGGAGGCGCCGGTCAGCTGGCTTGCAGCAGTATCTTCTGCTTCCGTCTGCAGGTTTTCCGTCGTTTCATCCAAGCTACTCTGTGCAGCTGAATCTTCTGATGCAAGGGAGTCGCTCTCCGAAGCTTCCTTTTTGGCGTCGAGAGAATCGTTTTGTGCAGTCTGCTCTTTTGTATCAATGCCCTGCTGTGCTGCGTATTCGCTGAGCGTCATGGAATTTCCCCCCAAAAGCATTGTAAGACTGCCGACCAGGAGGCAGATTGCCGTCAGGGTTACAAGCATTTTCAGTATTTTATTTTTATCTATATTCATAAAAGCTTCCTTTCATGTGTATTCTGGGGCATTTTCGATATACTGCTAGCATATCATGCCCTGACTTTTTTGTAAATCCGCACCTTGGAGATAGAAAAATGTGACAGGGTAATGAATTGATTTATCCCGGACAATTTGATACAATATTCAGCGTATAACCGGAAAGGGCAAGGAGAAGAAAGATGGGAAAAGTGATTATATTGGATGAGACAACGAAAAATCCGCTTACCCTGATGGGAAAGCGGGCAGGAGTGTGCTGGGGAGGGGATATCCAAGATAACGCCAAAAACTATAAGAGAGGATTGGACTGCCTTGAGTCAGGGCACGGGCGTGTCCTTGAGTATGTGAACGTTGAGATGGTGCTGGAGGGATACTCCGCAAGAGTGATACGGGAATGGTATACGCACATTGGCGGCGGCCCTACAAGGCTGCAGGCGAGCACCAGATATATCGACTACAGCAATTTTGAAGCTGTAGTGCCCAATTCTGTAAAAGGGAATGAAGCGGCCCGCAAATGTTATGAAAGCTGTTTAAATGAAATAAAAAAGCATGCGGACATTTTATTGAATGAATATAACATCCCGCGGGAGGACGTGGCTTTGCTTCTGCCCCTGGGAATGGAAACAAAGATCGTTGACAAAAGAAATCTGAGAAATCTGCTGGATATGGGACAGCAGCGGTTATGCAACAGAGCAAATTGGGAATATAGAAATTTAATGAACGATATTCTTGCTGAGCTGAGAAAGATTTCAGAGGAATGGGAATACATTGTAAACAATTATTTCGCACCGAAATGTAAAAAGCTGGGCTATTGCCCGGAGAAGAAATCCTGTGGACTGATGAAAAGAAAAGGCGAGTGAAATATGGGAATTATTGAGGCAAGAGATGTTGTATATGAATATGTCCGGCGGGACGAAGAGGGCAACGTTGAGGGCGTTACCAAGGCAGTGAACGATGTATCCCTTGACATTAAGCAGGGGGATTTTATAGCCATTCTGGGCCACAACGGTTCGGGTAAGTCCACTCTTGCCAAGCATATGAACGCCATTTTAAACCCCACGGAGGGAACCATATGGGTGGACGGCATGGACACCAATGAGGAAGAAAATGTGTGGAATATCCGCCAGACAGCGGGCATGGTATTCCAGAATCCGGACAATCAGATTATCGGACAGGTGGTAGAGGAGGATGTGGGATTCGGCCCCGAGAATATGGGGGTTCCAACAAAGGAAATCTGGGAGCGCGTGGAGGAAAGCCTTAAGGCAGTGGGCATGTATCAATTCAGGAAGCATTCCCCCAATAAGCTTTCCGGAGGGCAGAAGCAGAGAGTTTCCATTGCAGGCGTTCTGGCAATGCACCCCAAATGTATTGTGCTGGACGAGCCTACGGCAATGCTGGACCCAAGCGGCAGGAAGGAAGTGATCCGGGCCGTCCGGGGGTTAAATCAGGTGGAGGGAGTCACGGTGGTTCTCATCACCCATTACATGGAGGAAATTATTCACGCCGACAGGGTGTTTGTGATGGATCAGGGCAAAATAGCCATGGAGGGAACGCCCCGGGAAATTTTTTCCCAGGTGGAAAAGCTCAAAAGCCTGCGGCTGGATGTGCCCCAGGTGACGCTGCTTGCCTACGAGCTGAAAAAACAGGGAATTCCCCTGCCGGATGGAATCCTGACTACGGATGAGCTGATAAGGGCTCTTGGATTGGAGTAGAAATGTCGATTGTTTTAGAGCATGTCAATTACATTTATGGAGAGGACACTCCCCTTGCCTTAAGGGCGCTGAATGATATCTGCCTGACCATTCCCGACGGGCAGTTTGTAGGCGTAATCGGACATACGGGGTCTGGGAAGTCCACTCTGATGCAGCATTTGAACGGTCTGATAAAAGCCACAGAGGGGCACATTTATTTTAACGGTGAGGATATCTATCAAAAGGATTATGATATGAAAAAGCTGCGCAGCAAGGTGGGGCTGGTATTTCAGTATCCAGAGCATCAGCTTTTTGAGATAGACGTGTTTACGGATGTGTGTTTCGGACCTAAAAATCTGGGACTGGATAAAGAGGAAGTAAAAAGGCGTGCCACGGATGCGCTTAAGAAGGTAGGGCTGGGAGAGGAATTTTTTTATCAATCTCCCTTTGAGCTCTCCGGAGGACAAAAAAGGCGGGCCGCCATTGCAGGAGTCCTTGCCATGCAGCCCCAGGTGCTGATTCTGGACGAGCCCACTGCGGGCTTAGACCCCAGAGGAAGGGATGATATCCTAAAGCAGATCAAGCAGCTTCAGACCCAGACGGGAATGACTATACTTTTGGTGTCCCACAGCATGGAGGATGTTGCGGAATATGTGGACCGCATTATTGTAATGAATAAGGGGAGCGTAATGTTCGACGATGTGCCCAAAAAGGTTTTCCAGCATTACAAAGAGCTGGAGGAGGTAGGCCTTGCGGCTCCCCAGGTGACTTATATTATGCACGCCCTGAAGGAAAAAGGGCTTGACGTGGATGTGAACGCTACCACCATCCATGAGGCCGCGGAGGAAATTCTCCGGGCCCTGAAAGGATGAAGCAGATGAGCGAGGAAACATATGCTTAGAGATATTACATTGGGACAATATTATCAGACAGATTCCATCCTGCATAAAATGGACCCCAGGGTGAAGCTGGGAGGAACACTGTTATATATTATTTCCCTGTTTTTCTTTCAAAACTTTTTGGGATATGCAGTGGCAGCTCTTTTCCTTGCTGTTGTAATCCGATTGTCCAGGGTGCCCTTTCGGTTTATGGTCAAGGGGATGAAGGCCATTGTATTTTTGCTTTTGATCACGGTGGTTTTTAATCTGTTTTTAACCCCGGGAACTCCTTTGATTACCTTCTGGAGGCTGACCATTACGGAAGAAGGACTGCGTCTTGCCGTCTCTATGGCAATCAGGCTGACGCTGCTGATTATTGGTTCCTCTGTGATGACTTTGACCACCACGCCCAACAATCTCACGGACGGACTGGAAAAAATGATGCGCCCCCTCAGAGTTTTTAAGGTGCCGGTGCACGAGGTGGCCATGATGATGTCCATTGCGCTGCGTTTTATCCCCATTTTACTGGAGGAAACAGACAAAATTATGAAGGCGCAGATTGCCAGGGGCGCGGATTTTGAGAGCGGCAATCTCATCAGACGGGCCAAGGCTATGGTTCCTTTATTGGTACCCCTTTTTATCTCCGCCTTCCGCAGAGCCAATGATCTGGCCATGGCTATGGAGGCCAGGTGCTACAGAGGCGGGGAAGGCCGTACAAAGATGAAGCCTTTAATTTATCAAAGGCGGGATTTTATTGCCTACGGGTGCATTGCTGTATATCTGGCGGTAAGCATTGTATTGGGAAGGCTTCCTCTCTAAACAGGCGGTAAGCCTTCAGACTTACGAAAAATGAAGCCGGAAAATCAGAGAAGAGGGCAAGATATGGAAACAAGACGGATACGCCTGAAGGTGGCTTACGACGGCACCGGCTACCACGGCTGGCAGCTTCAGAAAAATGCAGTGACCATAGAAAGCGAGTTAAACAGATGTCTCAGTGAGCTTTTCGGAGAAGAAATTCAGGTGACGGGCGCCAGTAGAACAGACGCAGGCGTACATGCCCTGGAGAATATTGCTGTGTTTGACACAACAAGTCCCATGCCTGCCGGGAAAATATCTTATGCGCTGAATCAAAGACTGCCCGAGGATATCCGCATCCAGAAATCGGAGGAGACGGCTTGCGACTGGCATCCCAGACGCTGTAAAAGCAGGAAGACCTATGAATACCGCATTTACAGGGCACAGTTTCCCATGCCGGTGAAACGTTTGTATGCTCTTTTTACCTATTATAAGCTGGACGTAAACCATATGAAGGAGGCTGCAGCTTATCTGGAAGGGGAGCATGATTTCAAAAGCTTCTGCCAGACGAAGGCACAAGTGGAATCCACTGTGCGGACTCTTTATTCTGTGCAGGTGGAGGAGCAGGGACAGGACCTGGTGATTCGGGTGTGCGGGAACGGCTTTCTCTATAACATGGTGAGAATCATTGTGGGAACTTTGCTGGAGGTGGGCCAGGGCAGGCGTACACCGGAGAGCATCACGGAGATTCTTGCGGCAAAGGACCGTGCGGCGGCTGGTCCTACGGCACCGGCTCATGGACTGACATTGGTGCGGTATGAGTTTGAATAAAGCTGGCTGTGAAGCAGCAAAAGCGCCGAAGGTGCGGCTTTGCGAACAGGCGGGCTGCGCTGTTATAATTGGAAAACCAATGGAAAAATATCATAAAATAAGTCTTGACACGCCAGGCCGCGTATCATATAATATATGACTGTGACAGTGTTTCAAAATGTGTAGCCAAAGCCCCGGCGAAGCATTGAGATAGACAGCAGCAAAGCGTTCTGAGAAGTACTAAAGTGTAGCCGGACATCTGCATTTTATTATGGGATCAGAACAAAAAAGTAATACGGAGGGAACATAATGAAAACATTTATGGCTAGTCCAGCTACAATCAATAGAAAATGGTATGTAGTAGATGCTACTGACATGACTTTGGGACGCTTGGCTTCTGAAGTTGCTAAGATTTTGAGAGGAAAGAACAAGCCTATTTATACTCCGCATATGGACTGCGGCGATTATGTAATTGTTGTGAACGCGGAGAAGGTTAAGGTGACCGGCAAGAAGCTGGATCAGAAGATTTATTACAGACATTCCGAGTATGTGGGTGGAATGAAGCAGACTACGCTCAGAGAGAAATTAGCGAAGAAACCTGAGCAGGTTGTTGAGCTCGCAGTTAAGGGCATGCTTCCCAAAGGCCCCTTAGGAAGGCAGATGTATACAAAGCTTCACGTATATGCGGGACCTGATCACAAACATGAGGCTCAGAAGCCCGAAGTGCTGACATTTTAAGGGTCTGAGAGGAGGAAAATAAATCATGGCTAAAACGGAAAGATACTACGGAACAGGAAGAAGAAAGAAATCCATCGCCAGAGTATACCTGGTACCTGGTAAGGGCGATGTTACCATTAATAAAAGAAACATGGATGATTACTTTGGTCTTGAGACCCTGAAGGTGATCGTGCGTCAGCCTCTGGCGCTTACCGAGACGGCAGACAAGTATGATGTAATCGTGAACGTACGCGGCGGCGGATATACCGGACAGGCAGGCGCTATCAGACATGGCGTTGCAAGAGCGCTCCTTCAGGTAGACGCTGACTACAGACCTGTGTTGAAGCGTGCAGGCTTCCTCACCAGAGACCCTCGTATGAAGGAAAGAAAGAAGTACGGTCTGAAGGCAGCTCGTCGTGCGCCTCAGTTCTCCAAGAGATAATTTCGAGACAATGGAAGAATTTATGCAAACCCTTGAAAGTCCAGTATTTTCAAGGGTTTTCTTTATGCCAGCGTTTTTGAGAATTTTTGAAAAAAGTGCAGAATTTTGAAGCGTAGCACACAAGCAGCACACAAATTTACTTAGAGGAAGAATACAGGGTTGTTTCATGAAAGATTTTTAAAAGTATAAGAAGATTTGATTTTATCGGGGGTTATACGTGTTATACAAAT